>JAPLJS010000076.1 GCA_026388545.1 Deltaproteobacteria bacterium | reverse complement strand
TTGCTCAATTTCTGCGGACATCTCCTTTAGCAGCTTTGTATCCAAGAGGACGCCTTTTTTCTCCATCGCCGCAAGAACAGAAATGAGAGGCATCTCTACCTGATAGTAGAGGTCTTCGAAGCCCTCCTGCACAATCTTTTCGGAGAGGATTGCAGAAAGCCCGAGAAGGGCATCGGCACGCCGGCAGGCGTAATACATCATTTTCTCGACGGGAATAACACTAAAAGAAATAGCCTTAGCCCCGCTGCCGACCAACTCCTTTGCAGTTGCGATCTGTTTATTTAAGTGATCCCTGACCACATCGGCAAGCTCAAAGCTGTGCTTGGCGGGGTTCAGGATGTAGGAGGCCACCATTGTATCGCACCCGAGACCTTTCAGCTCCATGCCCTTTCTGGCCAGGATGATCAGTGCATTCTTCATGTCGTGCCCGTGTTTCGTGATCCCCCGTTCGGAAAGAAACGGCGCCAGGCCTTTCAGTGCATCATCTACCTTGAGCTGGCGCGGCCTACCCATGTAGTCGTGGGCAATGGGGATGTAGAAGGCTTCTGCCGGGGCCAGGCAGATCGAGATGCCTGTAATATAGGCGCGCATGGCTCCATCAGAATTCATGACAATATCAAAGGCAAATTCTTTTACATTCCTTAGTTGTTCAATCAGGGCCGTGAATTCATCGTCCGTGAGAATAAGGCGATAGTGCCCCTCCACAGATTCTTCCTTGATTTTCAGTTCCTGAAGGAGTGATGAGAACTCAAACTCCTTGAACAATGTCTTTAATGCCTCATTGTCAGGCCCCGAATAGCGGCTGCTATCAAGGTCGATATCAAAATCCGCATCCGTTCTGATGGTGGCGAGATCCCGGCTCATTCTGGCCTGTTCGGTGAACTCCCGTAAATTTTCCCGGGTCTTCGCATTTCGTACCTTGTCGATGTTTGCCAGAACGCCTTCTACAGACCCGAATTCTTCAATCAGGCGCTGGGCGTTTTTCGGTCCTATGCCCGGGACCCCCGGAATATTGTCTGATTGATCACCGGCGAGGCCAAGTATTTCCACCACCTTTTCCGGGCCGACCCCGAAGCGTTTTTTGACGGCTTCTACATCGTAGGTTACATCCTTCATGGTATCGATCATTATGATATCGTCGGAAATGAGCTGCATCATGTCCTTGTCCCCGGATACGATGACCGTCTTTATCCCTATTTCTGCATACTTCCTGGCCAGAGTTCCGATGATGTCGTCCGCCTCTATCCCCTGCTGTTCCAGAACAGGTATGGAAAAGCCGCGAACGATGTCCTTGATGAACGGTATCTGGGGTATCAGGGAATCCGGCGTGGCCTTTCGTGTGGCCTTGTATGCTTCGAAAGCATCATGGCGGAAGGTGGGGCCCTTGACGTCAAAGGCAATGGCGATGTATTCGGGTTTCCAGTCTTTCAGGAGCTTCAAGAGCATCGTGGTAAAACCGTAGATAGCGTTGGTGGGAAACCCTTTGGAATTGGACAGTTCTCTGATAGCGTAAAAGGCGCGATAGACGTAGTTGCTGCCGTCGATTAAAAACAGAGTCGGTTTTTCAGTTGCTTCGATCATTATGTACTTTCTTCCATTTTCATTTAAACTTCCCCTCCCCGGTGGGAGGGGAATGAGGGGAGGGGGCTGTACCCATAGTGTACTCACAATTCAAAGCTGGCATCGATCTTAAAAGTCCGCGTCGCGGACATACTGATGACATCATTGATCCCCGTCTTATCACGTATTTCATCCAGGGATTTTGCCAATGTCTCCTCATCAGGCGCGATAAAAGTAAACCACACGTTGTACTCATGGTTTCTCCGGTAATTATGGGTGACACCGGCATAGGAGTTTACCACCTCAACGAAGGCTTTCAATCTTTCTTCCGGCACCCGGGCAGCGCAGAGAGTGCTCACAAAGCCCATCTTTCTAGAATCAAAGACCGCTCCAATCCGGCGGATGATTCCTTCTTGCTTCATTCTGGCAATGCGCTCCAGGATTTCATCCTCATTAATGCCTACCTTATCGGCTACCACCTTGAAAGGCTCCGCCACTATGGGGAAATCCTTCTGGATGATATTCAAAATCTTTTTGTCGATGATGTCCATATGAAAAAATTTCTCTGTAATTCATGGAATAATCGGGACACTTCCCTATTTATTCTATCACAGAGCGTTTTTATTTTATGAGGACATTCCCCCCAAAACAAGGAAGTGATCCTTAATTATTAATTTTCAAGCAGCTATTAACGTCTCCTCATTCTGAATAATGATTTTAGGATTCGGGTTCTTTGGAGGAACAGGCAACCCTTGTTCTTTCAATAAACTGACATGTTCGATCAATCCCCATCTTGCTTTATAAATGCAATCTTCTACGGAATGACCAACTCCAGAAAAGCCCTGCAAATCAGGCGAATAGAACCCAAAAAAGTCAGGTTCCTTCGTCGCCTCAATTATCAAAGAATATTCTAAATCTATCATACTAAATATCCCCTCTTTCCTTTATTTCTTGATCCCTGCATCCTTCAATATTGCATGGCACGTGCCTTTAGGAACTTCCTTTGCACCATGATAATCGACCCGGATCAGATTGTTCCAACCAGACTTACCATAATAACGAATAGACCCCTTTTCCTTTATTAACCTGAAACCATTCTCCTCCAACAATCGAACAAGTTCACTAAATTTCATTAATTTTCTCAGTTCTTTAAAAAATCGGGGTTAATCGGGACACATCCCCATTCTTCTATTGCAGCGCGTTTTTACTTTATGAGGACATTTCCCAAGATGGGGAAGTTTTTCTTAATTCTTCCTTAATCTCTGATGGGTAAATTCCCCGCAGCTTGCTGCGGAAAAGTTTCCCAAGCTTGCTTTGGGGTTAATACCATTTATTTCTTCTTAGATTATAACGGATTCTTAAACTCATCTGGCGTTACTTTGATGTCCCTGAGTATTTTACGGAGTAATCCTCTTCCGATATCCTGGCCGGTATGAACAGGAACAGTAGTTCGTCGTCCGTCGGGATGCACATAGCGGCGATGACTCGTTGCTGTGAGTGGCCGGTGGCTGAATCCTAACCGTTCAAGGATAGATATAAGTTGTTTCGCGGTGAGTATGGGAGGATATGGCCCATTCGTCATCCTTGCTTTAGACTGCAATTTCGAGGGTCTTTATGCCAATCACTTCCGGGTATCGGGGAGGGATAAACTGACCGTCCTCCCGCATTTCTTGAATGCACATGGCAATTACTTCGCGGATGTTCTCCAAGGCTTCTTCAAAAGTTCTTCCCTGGGTGTGGCAGCCGGGCAAGGCGGGAACATCTGTAACATAAAAGCCGTCTTCATCCTGTTCGATAATCACCTGAAAACGGTAGGTTTCCATAATATTTCCCTTTCGATGTATCTGTCTTTTCTGGCAGTTATTATATGCCTTATCTATGGCCAGTCAATAGATTTGTTATATTGAAGAATTATGGTTCAGGTTTTCGGTTCATAAATACAGAACGGTTCCTCGGCAAGGTAGTCCCCGGTGATTTCGTAGGCTCGTGCGCGGCAGCCGCCGCAGACCTTGATGAATTCACATCGGCCGCATTTGCCTTTGTATTGATTCAGATCACGCAGGTTTTGAAATATCGGTGAGTTGTTCCAGATGTCCTCGAATCCTTTCTCTTTGATCCGGCCGCAGTCGACCTCGAGATATCCGCAGGGCTGTACCTGTCCGGTATGAGAGATAAAGCAGAAGGAACTCCCCCCCAGACAACCCCGCGTCATGGTATGCAATGGACTTCCCGCCCCCTCTTTTCCTGACCCCTTGCTCTTTTGGTGGAAAATCCGGTAATAATGAGGGGCGCAGGTGGCCTTGAGCTGAATCGGGCAATGGAGGCCTTCCTCGTAGAACCAATTCAGCGTTTTTTCATAATCCTCCGGCGATATTGCCTGTTCGGACATCTCTTTACCCCGTCCGGTGGGGACGAGGAGGAAGATATGATGGGCAGCAGCCCCCAGCCCGATGGCCAGATCCATGATGCCCTGGATCTGGTCCAGATTTGCTTTCGTGATCGTCGTGTTGATCTGGAATTCCATCCCCGCTGTTTTCATCGCCTCAATGCCGGCAAGTGCTCCGTCAAAGGCGCCGGCAACTTTACGGAAGGCATCATGGCTTTGCGCATCCTCACCGTCAATACTGATGCTGACCCGCTTGATACCGGCGTCAATCATCTTTCCGGCGATCTCTTCAGTCACCAGTGTCCCATTGGTAGCCAGGACCATGCGGAGTCCTTTCTTATCTCCATAAGAAGCAATTTTAAATATGTCTTTGCGCAGGAGCGGCTCCCCGCCGGTGAGGATGATTACCGGCTTGCTGAAGGCGGCGATTTCGTCTAAGAGTTTGAATCCCTGGTCAGTGGAAAGCTCTCCCTCGTAGGGGCCATGCACCGAGGATGCCCGGCAATGAATGCAGGCAAGGTTGCAGCTCCGGGTTACTTCCCAGGCAACCATGCGAAGGGTGTGGGGTAAAATGGGTAATTGTCGAGATTTCATTTAATTCCGTCTATAGCTCAGGGGCTTTCGATGGAACAAGACAGACGAAAATGAATAACTCCTTGCCGGAATTTCTAATCTGATGTTCTTCATTGCCCGGCATAAAGACAACATCACCGGATTTGATGGGGTTCCATTTACCATTTTCATAAATTTCGCCTTCGCCTGCATGAATGAATATTTCATGTTCCCAATCGTGCGAATGCTTCGGCGTATTTCCTCCGGGAGAAATCTCGAAGATGCGCATGCAAAAATTATCCGCACCGTCTTTCTTGCCGATAACCACTCGTCCTGCTACCCCTTTTGCTTTGTCACTTTCAAAATGAGTAGCTTTGATGTCGGTATACTTTGTAATCTTCATACTATCCTCCTCTTGAAGAAAATGCTGAACTATTTCCGAAGAAGTTTCGCCGCTTCCGGGGCAAAATAGGTAATGATGATGTCTGCACCGGCCCTCTTGATCGAGGTAAGTGATTCCATCATCGCCTTTTCTCCATCGATCCAGCCAAGGTTTGCCGCCGCCTTGATCATAGCGAACTCACCGCTCACATTGTAGGCCGCAATGGGGAGGTCAAACTCCTCCCTTGCCCTGCGGATGATATCGAGATAGGGAAGGGCAGGTTTCACTATGATGATATCGGCCCCTTCTTCCACATCGAGGCTGATCTCTCGTATTGCCTCATCCCCGTTTGCGGGATCCATCTGGTAAGACTTGCGGTCTCCGAATTTCGGGGCGCTCTCTGCGGCCTCGCGGAATGGCCCGTAGAAGGAGGACGCATACTTGGCCGAGTAGGCCATAATCGGGAGATTTTCATGCCCCGCTTCATCCAGGGCTTCCCGGATAGCCCCGACCTGACCATCCATCATGGCAGAGGGGGCGACCATATCGACGCCCGCCCTGGCGTGAGACACAGCCGTTTCTGCTAAGACTTCAAGAGTGGTGTCGTTGTCCACATCACCCTTCTCGATCATCCCGCAGTGCCCATGACTGGTGTATTCGCAGAGGCACACATCGGTAATGACCACGATATCGGGCACCCTGTCTTTTATCCTTCTGACGGCCTGCTGAATAATGCCGTCTTTCATGAAGGCTCCGGAAGCCACCTCGTCCTTTTTCTCCGGGATGCCGAAGAGGAGAACGGCAGGTATCCCCGCCTCTTTTGCTCTCTGAACTTCTTTCACTAAATGATCAATGGACATTTGAAAATGTCCGGGCATCGAGTTGATCGGTTTCTTCACATCCTTCCCGGAAGTCACAAAGAGGGGATATACCAGATCATCAACGGACAGCTTTGTCTCCCGGATCATCCTCCTGAAATTTTCATTTTTTCTCAGCCGCCGCGGCCGATAAGCAGGAAAGTACATATCTTACTCCTTATCAAAATTGATGAACTCACAACAAGTCTCAAATTCTGTCATTCCCGCGGAGGCGGGAATCCAGGTGCCATGTCCGTAGAAACGGGACATTGGGAATAAAAACTGGATTCCGGATCAAGTCCGGAATGACAAAAAATCTATTTTCGTAGTAATGACGATTTATCTACTTTTATTTTCTCGAAATATTCCACCAGTGTCTCCACCAGTCCCGGTATAGTATAGCGTTCCTGGATAATATCTACGGAAAGCCCGGCTTTTTTCACGGCTGCAGCGGTGACCGGTCCGATGCAGGCGATTTTGACATGAGGAGGTATAACATATTCCTGACCCATGATCTCCATAAAATTCGTTACCGTGGAGGGGCTGGTAAATGTGATCACGTCCACCTTCCCCTCGTTCATCAACGTTTCCAGTTCCGATTTATCTCTTCCTGAATTCGCGGTTCGATATGCGGTTACCACGTCGACCTTCGCTCCAAGTGTTGTGAGCCCCTCGGGAATGACATCTCTCGCCGTCTCCGCCCGGGGAAGCAGCACCTTTTTGCCCCTTATGTCGAATTCCCGGAATGCCTTGACCACGCCTTCGGAGATAAACTCCTCCGGCACGAGATCAACACGGATGCCGAGATTTTCTATCGTTGCTGCTGTTGCCGGTCCGATGGTGCATATCCGGATATCTTTCAGATCCCGTATGTCCCTGCCCAGATCTTTTAGACGTTTCAAAAAGAAGCTTACGCCGTTGGTGCTGGTAAAGATAATCCAATGGTATTGGGGGAGCCCGCCGATGGCCTGGTCCAGATCCTGATAATTTTCCGGAGGAACGATCTTTATGGTGGGAAAATGGATAACCCGTGCTCCCTGTGTATGAAGAAGACCGGCGAATTCTTCGGCCTGTGCTTCAGGCCTCGTGATCACGATGCCCTTGCCGAAGAGCGGTTTTATCTCGAACCAGTTTAAAGCGTTGCGGAGGTCTACCACGCCGCCAACCACCAGGATGGCGGGGGGTGAAAATTGCCTTTCTTCCGCCTTTCGCGCAATGTCGCTAAGGGTGCCTTTCAGGGTCTCCTGATCTTCTGTCGTTCCCCATCGGATAAGGGCAGCAGGAGTGTCCCCCTCTTTGCCATATACCATCAGATTGGTGGTAATGTGGCGAAGATTCTTGACCCCCATGAGGAAGACGAGGGTTCCTATTCCGGCAAGCGTTTCCCAGTCGATATCGCTCTCTTCTTTTGTCGGATCCTCATGGCCTGTCACAAAGGCTACAGTGGATGTATAACCACGGTGCGTCAGCGGGATTCCGGCGTACGCGGGAACGGCAATTGCGGAAGTAACGCCGGGAATGACTTCAAACGGGATGCCCATCTTTGCGAGTATTTCCGCTTCTTCCCCGCCGCGTCCGAAGATGAAGGGATCACCACCCTTGACCCTGGCGACAATATTTCCCTCTTGTGCTTCTTCGACGAGGCGCCGATTAATTTCATCCTGGGGAAGGGTATGATCTCCTCCCTTTTTCCCCGCATAGATCAGACGGGCCGATTTTTTCGCCTGGCGAATGATCTCCTCGTTTACCAGGTGGTCATAGATGATTACATCAGCTTCCTTAAGGAATCTCAATCCTTTGACGGTCATCAGTCCGGGATCGCCCGGTCCTGCTCCAATGATATAAACCTTACCTTGTTTCACCACAGAAACTCCCCTTTTTATAAACCTCATCAAGGATCGCCTTGCCACCCTTCGATAAGATCCTATCGGCAAGCAACGTTCCCAATGCCTCGGCATTGTCGCAATGTCCTCTGACTTCATCCCGTATCAAAACTCTGCCGTCGAGACTTCCCAGGAGTCCGCTTAATATAATATCACACTCCATCTTTCTCCCATAGCCTGCAATGGGTAACTGGCATCCACCGCCAAGCCTTTTCAGAAAGGCCCGTTCCGCACTCACCTCTATCCATGTCTGTGGATGATTGATAAAAGAAACGGCATTGCGGGTATCACTGTCGTTCTTTCTTAATTCTATGCCGAGCGCCCCCTGTCCCACGGAGGGGAGCATGATATCCACCGGTATGTACTGGGTGATCCTGTCTGTCCATCCCATGCGCCTCATCCCTGCCGCAGCCACGATGATGCCGTCGAGGCTCTCCGATTGAATCTTCCTGATTCGCGTATCCAGGTTACCCCGCAGGGGGATTAATTCAATGCCGGGAAACAGGTTACGGAGCTGGAATCCTCTCCTTAGAGAACCCGTTCCGATGCGGGCGCCCTGAGGCATATCCTCGATCTTTGTTTTGTCTTTCGAGATCAGGACGTCCCGCGGGTCTTCTCTTTCGGATGTGACGCCGATTTCCAGACCGCCGGGGAGTTCCACAGGGACATCCTTCATACTGTGAACGGCTATATCTATTTCATTACGGAGAAGGGCGTCCTCGATTTCCTTGACAAAAAGGCCCTTCCCTCCGATCTTTGCCAGGGAGACATCCTGCATGATATCTCCCTTTGTTTTAATCACGACGATGTCAACGGTCACGTCAGGCATTTGTTTTTTCAGCTTTTCCGCAACCCAGCGTGCCTGCGTGAGCGCAAGGGCACTTCCCCGTGTCCCGATTTTCAGTGTGTCTCTAATGTGTCTATCTCCTCAAATATATCAGACAGGCGTTTCGCCTGTCCTTGCCTTAAAAGTCAGGCTATGTATTATCCAGCCCAAACAACCTCCTGATTACTGCAATATAAGGTAGCGCGCCATTATCCCGGCTCTCCTCCTTCAGGCCGGTGATCGGATCGTGGAGGACCTTGTTAATAATGGAACTAGCCAGTATTTCTATACTATTTCTTTCTTCTTCCGTCAGATTCTGCATCCAGGAACCTGATTTTACAAGCTCCCCTCTGATGATACCCTCCATTTTTTCCCGGAGGGAAACGATGGTCGGTACGACTTTGAGCGTGTTGAACCATTCCCGATACTTCGACACCTCTTCATCGATGACCGTTTCTGCTTTCTCGGCTTCCTTTTTTCGGCTTTTCAGGTTGCCGTCCACGATGTCTTGAAGGTCGTCGATATTGTACAGGTATACGTTATCGATTTCACCTGATGCAGGGTCGATATCCCTGGGTACGGCAATGTCGATCAGGAAGAGGAGACGGTTCTTGCGCCTTCGGAGGGCTGCTTCGATCATGGGCGCATTGATCACATACCCCGGTGCTCCTGTGGAGCTGATTACAATATCAACGTCCCGGAGTTTTTCCGGGAGCATGTCGAACTCTATGGCTGCCCCATGAAAATCATTGGCCATCTGTACGGCACGAGCATGCGTTCGATTGGCGACAACTATCCTTTCCACCCCCTGATTGATAAGGTGTTTTGCCGCCAGTTCCGACATCTCCCCGGCGCCGATGAGAAGGATGGTCTTTCCTTTAAGATTTCCCAATATCTTCTTCGCCAGTTCTACAGCGGCGAAACTGACCGATACCGCATTACTTGCAATGCCGGTTTCGGTTCTGACCCGTTTGGCTGTCCGGAATGCGTGATGGATGATCTTGTTCAGTATGACACCGGTTGCGTTATGCTCTACGGACGTGCGGTATGCGTCCTTGACCTGTCCCAGGATCTGTGGTTCTCCCATGACCAGGGAGTCGATACTGGATGCCACCCGGAAAAGATGGCGGACCGCTTCGTGATCAAAGTACAGGTAAAGGCATCTGGCCATTTCTTCTATAGACAGGTTGCCATGCCGGAAGACAAAAGTTTTCAGGCTCGCTACAGCGTCTTCCATATCTGCTGCATGTGCCAGCACCTCTACGCGATTGCAGGTGGCAATGTATAATGCCTCCTTTATCTGCGGGATTTTCATTATTTCTACGAGCGGCCTGGTGTTATCCCCGCAGGCTATAGAAAGCCGCTCCCTGATTTCCAGGGGGGCAGTTTTGTGATTCATGCCGATAAGAATAATATTCATGGTTTCATAATGAAGCTGTGAGCAGTTACAAAGAATAGATTGATGACGCCGAGTGAAACGAGGAGAATCGTAAAGACCAGGAGTGAAAAAAAAGCTGCTTTGCGTCCCTTCCAGCCTATGGCGAGTCTTTGATGCAGAAGCAGTGCATAGGCAACCCAGGCCGTCAATGTCCATACCTGCTTGGGATCCCATTGCCAGAGACTTCCCCATGCTGTTCTGGCCCATATCGAACCCACCAGGACACCCATGGTCAGCAACGGGAAACCCCACAAGAGACAGATGTGATTGATCCTGTCCAGATCGGTGAGGGAAGGGAGTATTCTGATAAAACTGCTCATCTTTTTATTTTTGATCAAACCTTCCTGGATCAGGTACATGGCGCCCGCGCAGGAAGCTAAAGCAAAAAGGGCTTCGCCTGTCACCGCAAGGACAACGTGAATCGGCACCAGGTTACTCTGGAGTACGCCCGGCAGAGAAACGTGTCCTCCCATGCCTGCCGAAGCTACAATCATGAGTAAAAAAGTTACGGGAGAGACAAAGGCTCCCAGTATCCTGGTTTTTGTTTTCAATTGAAAGGCGAGATAAATACCTGCCATTGCCCAGGCGAAAAAGGAAAGGGTTTCATGGATGCTGATTACGGGAGTCTGTCCTGTTTCAAGGTATCTGGATGCGAAAAACAGGGTGTGGAAGGCGAAGGCTGTGAAGAGAACCCACGTGGACACTTTGGCTGCCAAAACCCTTCTGACATAGAGGGAACCTAAGTATCCAAGGGCGCTTATGAAGTAAACAACGAGGGCCGCCTTTAAAAAAAGAATATCCATATTATTCATCGACCTCTATTTCCACGCCGGTAATATCATAAATGATCTTTTTTACCTGTCCCCAGTTCTTATCTTTTATGGAGTGAAGGATGTCTGAATATACGACCGATTCAAATAACCGCTTGTTCTCGTCGGAGGAATGTCCCTTCATCATTAACTTTTCTCTGAGGTTACCCATCACTTTAAGCAGGATTTGGTATTCCGGCCCGTAGAGCTTCTCCAATTCATGCCTTAATTTTTTTGCCAAAGCAGGGCTTTTCCCGCCTGTAGATATGGCGATCAGAAGGTCTCCCTGCCGGAGGAGGGAAGGAAGGATAAAATCACATTTATCGGGATCATCCACGATATTGACCAAAATTCCCTTTTCTTTCCCATCCCGTGAGATTTTTTCGTTGACATCATCCCGGTCCGTGGCGCCGATTACCAGAAATGCATCATCGATAAAGGCCTCGTCGTAATCGGCGTCGATGTGATCAATCCTGCCCTCTTTTTTCATAGTTTCAAGAGCGGGCGTCAGCGTCTTACCAATGACGGCCACATGAGCGCAAAATTCGAGAAGCCGCCCCACTTTCCTCTCGGCGACATCGCCTCCACCCACGACGATGCACCTTTTATTTGTGATATCAAGATATATCGGGTAGTATTTCACTGCGATTCCTTTGGTCGAGACGATAGTGGACTTATGAAAGTGGTGCAGGGTATCACGAAGGCTCTGAAAATTCAAGCTGCTTGAAATATCACCAAAAAGAGGATATAGAAAATGCTATAAAGATTCATTTCAGGTCAAGGAGGGATAAGCATGCCGGAATTCAATGAGAAAGCAGGAGGAAAAAAGGGAAAGTGGCTGAAGATCGAATTGTCGGTATCTCCTGATCTGGTCGATGCAGTATCAAACTTCTTGACGGAGATAGGAGTTCCGGGCGTGTATCAGGAAGAACTGGAGCCTCAATCCCCCGGAGACTTTGAGGTGTCTGCAACGCGAGAGGTACTGAAGGCATATATACCCGTTGATATCCGGTTGGAACATCGTATCGCCTCTCTGAAAACATATTTAAATAGTCTCACCCAGCTCTTTCCCGGACTCGAAGAGCCGGGTTATGAAGCGGAAACGATTGAAGACCAGGACTGGGGAGAGGAGTGGAAAAAATACTTCAAACCCATTCGGGTCAGCAAAAACATCGTCATCAAGCCAACCTGGGAACGATATGCCCCCGCTGGCCGGGACATTGTCATTGACATAGATCCCGGGATGGCCTTCGGGACCGGCCAGCATCCCTCTACGAGGATGTGCCTGGAAGCCATTGAAGACATCATTCTGAAATACAGGACGATTAAAAAGTGGAGGGTGCTCGATGTAGGGACGGGTACAGGTATTTTGGGTATATCCTGCGCGAAATTGGGTGCGGAAAGGGTCGTTTGTGTGGATATCGACAAGAAGGCCGCTGAAATTGCACGGGAGAATGTGATGATCAATCATGTGGAAGACAGGGTGGAAATTATCAATCGCGATGTAAACACCATCCGTGAACCATTTGATCTCATTGTAGCGAACCTCACTGCGAAAATCTTAATACGTCTCCGTACCCATTTAATGTCTTTGATTGAAAATGGCGGATATCTGGTGATTTCGGGGATTATTGATCAAAATAAAGGTGATATCGAGTCGCACTTCTTAACCGGTAAATTTACCCTCCACCACATCATCACGGAAAAGGAATGGGTTTGTTATGTCCTTCGAAAAGGGGGAAATGAGAGGTGACCGTACCGAGAATCTATTTTCCCGGAAATATAGGGAAGAATGATCACTGTAAGCTCGGGGAAGAAACCCTCAGGTATGTGAAGTCCGTCCTCAGGATGAGGATGGGCGATCATCTGATTCTTTTTGATGGCGCCGGATGGGAATACGAAACGGTTATTAAGCACTTCTTCGCTGATGGTGTCAGTATTGAGATCTTAAAAAAGGACAGGATGCCGGATAAGGGTGTAAAAATTACCCTTTTCCAATCCCTTCCGAAGGCAAACAAAATGGATTTTATTATCCAGAAGGCAACGGAACTCGGTGTGGACAGGATCGTTCCTTTTCAGTCGGCACGATCAATCCCTCAACTAACAATGGACAAGGCACGCTTTAAGATGACGAGATGGCTCAATATCGCAACTGAGGCAGCAAGAAAGTGCGGGAGATCAGATATACCGGAAATTAAGGGAATCCTGTCCTTTGAGGAGATGCTCATAGATGGAGACAGAGAGGAACTGAAGATTATTTTCTGGGAAGAAGAGTCTGAAAGGGGCATCAAACAGGTATTGCGTAATGAAAAATATGAAGGGGTGAGAGACATCTCTGTTGTAATTGGCCCGGAGGGGGGATTTTCAAAAGAAGAAGTCGACAGTGCCGTGGAAAAGGGTTTTCTATCGGTGAGTTTGGGTAAAAATATATTGAAGGTGGAGACGGCTGCTCTTGCCATTGTTTCCATTATTCAGTATGAGAAGGGAATTTTTGGTGGAGAGAGAACAGGGGAGGTAATCTGAATAGTGGGGGATCGTTATGTCGGCTTCTGGCGAAGAATGATGGCATTTTTTATTGATAAGATTATTCTCTTTGCCACATCTCTCTTCATTCTGTTTGTGGGCGTGCTGGCATTGAGCCTCAGCTTTCTTTCTCACTACAGTGATATCGTGCCGGAAAGAGTTGCGGAAGCAGCCATTTCCTTCGTGTTTATCTATCTCCTTATAACTGCTTTTATAAGTATGCTTTATTTTACCTATTTTCACGGTACCATAGGACAGACATTCGGGAAGATGATTTTTGGTATTCGGGTGATTCAATCAACAGGGGAACAAATGACCCTCGGAATCGGATTTCTCAGATGGGTAGGATATAGTATCTCGGCAATAGTTTTCTGCCTCGGTTTTGTCTGGATTGCATTTGACGGGAAAAAGCAGGGCTGGCATGATAAGATCGCAGGGACAGTTGTTATCCGTGTAAAAAATACCGTCGATGGATTGTCATCTTCGCCCAAAGAAGTAATACATGAAGAAAAATGCCTTGACAAAGAAGGGGATATTTTATAGACGAGACATCCACATAAATATAACGGAAGGGTCGGTAGCTCAGTCGGTAGAGCACTGGACTGAAAATCCAGGTGTCGGCAGTTCAATTCTGCCCTGACCCACCATGAAAATCAAGGGGGTTGGCCGCTTGTGAGGTTAATCCCTTTTTTAGTTGTTTGACCGTAAATAAATGAAGAAATATTTGTCTCATCTCCATTGACATGAATAATCCAATCGTATAAGATACGGCGATTTTGTGGAGAAAGCATGACAGAAAAGCGTCACAAATTGAGTGAGGTAATAGATTCATCTGATACTATTTGAGGTGTGTAATGGGAAGTGTTGTAAAAAAGCGAAGGAAGAAAATAAGTAAACATAAGTACAAGAAGCGTTTGAAATCTAACCGGCACAAAAAGAAATAGGGAAAAAGTAAAGGTGTGCTGTCGATATCCCGTTATAAAATGAGGTCGGGGGGATATTCCTCCCTATTGTAGAATATCAGGGAGAATAATGTCATTTCTTAGATGGCATACAACAGGTATCGGAAGGTCAGCCGGTTGGGGCTGACCTTTTTTATGTCTATCGATACATGCAATTGACCCAAAGTACGTTCCACCCCAAAATGACCAACCGGGGCGGGTCAACATCAACAAAAGCCAATTTTTCGAAGGCATATCACCGGATGTTTGGGAATTTTACATCGGCGGTTACCAGGTGCTTGATAAATGGCTCAAGGACCGGCAAGGGCGGCAGCTATCCCATGACGACCTCACCCATTATCAGCAAGTGGTGGTTGCCCTGCAAAAGACCATAGAATTGATGGAGAAAAGCGATAATGCCGTTCCAAAGTGGCCTGTTGAGTAATATTTGAAAAACGCTCTATCACTTTTTGGTTCATCCGGTTTAAGCGTACTTGTCTAAAATGTCTTTCTTCCTGTAACAAAGCATCTGGCAATTTTTACCAGCATACTTTGTTTTAAACGATATTCAATAAGATCGGAATAGTCCGTCTGGAGACAAAAAAACCAGATTAGACTGTCCACCTTCCTCCAAAGTATCCCTCACTATGTTGAGGTTCCACCAAATATTGAGGCTAAACGAATCATTTCCTACTTTTCTGCTGTTCTCTCCTGTTAATCTAATCCCCTGTTATTAAATGATTAATCCAAACTTATGATTTTCCTTCGGCTATTGGCAGGCCATTTGCTATTACTATTTTTATGTCCATCATCTTCGTTTAAAAAAGGGGGGTAATTACAATGAATCATCAGACATCGGATCAGGGATGGCAGCAGTTTCGGGCTCACATAGAGGGCTTTTTTGGCCAGGCTCTCAGGAACGATGTGCAGAGAATCGAATACAAGCCGCAATTTATCGTCCAGCTGCTGGAGATGCCGTCCGAACGTCATCAGAACGAACTCCAGAAATAAGCATGTGAAGGGAACGCGGTCATCAAATAAAAGGAAAGGAGGAAAAACATGGGTACGATACTGATTGTTATTTTGATACTCGTCCTCGTCGGCGCACTGCCCAACTGGCCTCACAGTAGGAACTGGGGATACTATCCCAGCGGAGGGCTTGGATTGATTCTTCTGATTTTGATCATCCTGCTGCTGATGGGGCGGATATGAAGAGAGTTTAGTGCACGAGAAATCACTATGAATTCGGCTAATAAAGGAGATCATGGAAGAAGAAGAAAAAGGCGGAAACAGTGCCCATGATGGCCACTTATTGGGGATGATGCACATGATGGACCAGCATATGGATGATTTGGCGTTTCCAATTACCAGAGATATCACCTGCCTGCACTGCTGTCATAATGGCGTGATGGATATCCACGATGAAAAAGACGTAGCGGCCGACGGTCGTTTATTCCTGCCGTCCCTGCGAACATAGACAGACCTCAGACTGAAAGGAGTATGCCAATGAAGAAATTTGTTCAAAGTATCATCACAGCGTTGATGATGATCGTCCTGATGGTTGGGCTATCCGGCTGCACGAAAGAGGGCCCGGTCGAGAAAGCCGGCAAGAAAATCGATAAGACGATAGAAAAAGCCGGAGAGCAGATCGAAAAGGCGGGTGAGAAAGTACGGGACACCGTAAAAGACGCCCAAAAATAAAAACCTTGGCAAAGCGCGCCGCGATTGCGACATGCTGAAAGAGCGACGCCCAGAGTCGTTTTCGTGGGCTGATGGAGGACTGAACGATATGAGTTGGTTAGGATGGCTCGGCCTCGCAGTAATCATTACCGGCATTTTGGCCGTCACCGGCATCAAACCGAAGGGTACGCGACACGTCGCCCACACGCGCCTGATGGGGATGGCACGGCTCGCGCTCCTGACGGCCCTCATCATCGTCGGCTACCTGGCGTTTCGAGCCCGATCCGGCGGCTGACGTTGTCTGGCACAGCCTGATATCTTGACATTACAAAGGCTGGTAATTTAGGAACTACCGCGCAGCAAGCTTCGGAGAATATGACCCGGAGAGATTCAAAAAGATGATCAAATGTCGTGGGCGATTGCTGTGATGCATGGGAGGACCTCAAAGTAGAGGCAGAAAACGATTAGGGAGAAAAGAATCAATGAAGATTTCTGACTGGTTGGATAAAGAGGAAACAAAAAGCCTTGATGTATCTCAAATCATGTTGCCTGATGACCTGTCTTATGACGAAGTCCCCGACGAAACTATTTTTTTCGAGGAGATTAATCCTTGCGGAATCCTCTGTCCAGGCAATCATCCATTTTCTGCTGTCGAGCGCTTTGGCCATTGGTATTATTGTAGAGGTCGAAACAAGGAGGCCGGTATTCACTCGTCAGGAATGGAATGGAGGTTTTTTACAAAAGATAGAGATCTTGCTGTCAAAACAGCTAAATCACACATAGAATAAATTGTTGAGCGCAGCCAATTGAAGACGCCATGGTTCTTCCTGTACTCCTCAATCCGGCATAATCAGGGAAATTTGCTGATATCAAGTGATAAACAGCATCTGACAGCCCGGAATAATATTGATTTTAGTTGTCTTCCTAATGATTCGTCATTTGGCCATGACAACCTGATTATTTCTGACTTTTTCCTTTTTCATAGGATTTTGTAAACGAAATTTGCAGACCTCTAACAAAATATATGATATAAAGTACTATAATAGGTCATTGGTTCTGTCTATGCTAAAATAGAAGATTATGAGAATTTCTCTAGTCACAATCTGCATTGTATTTATTTGTTGTATCGGTATGGCCACGGCCGAGGAACCGAGGGCGAGGGCAGGATTCGTGAAAAATGTTTCCGGGCAGGCATTCATCGAGCGCAATAAAGTCAGAATGTCCGCCAAGGTTAAAGACAGGTTGATGGAGAACGATATCCTCGTTACGGGCCGCAACGGATCTATGGGGATCATCCTTCAGGACAACAGCGTCATGTCTATCGGTTCCAATACCCGTCTTGTCATTTCGAAATTCGTATTCGAACCTGCTGATAAAAAACTTTCTTTCATTGCACAGATTAAAAAAGGCAAAGTGGTTTACCTCACCGGTCTCATAGCTAAACTGAACCGTAGCGGCGTAAAATTCGAAACTCCTACAGTTGTGTGCGGTATCCGTGGGACGCATTTCGCCATCGAGGTTGAAGATCCGGAGAACTGATTATTCACGGGACAAGAAAGCCTTTTTTGCCGCCACATTGCAAAGTGAGGCACATCATGGGAAACAGCGATGAGACATAAGCTACTCCTGAGAATACAGGAGATCATCTTGCCTCTTGTGCTTTTGGTGCTCCTGATGTCTGGATGCGCTTCCACGACACAAGTAGTTCTTCTGCCAGATCCGGACGGTAAAGTGGGAATCCTTGAAGTTTCAAATGTAAAGGGCACACAGACACTCAACCAAGCTTGGCAGACCACCGAATCTGCAAGCATGGACAGGACACCTGGCGAACCGAAAATCCTGGAAGAAAAAAAGGTCCGACAAGCATTTCGTGAAGCCTTGGAGGCGGAACCCATCCCGCCGGTGAGCTTTATCATATATTTCAGGCCAGACAGTTCTGCGCCTTCAACCGAGTCTCTCGCATTATTGACCAAAGTCATAGATGCAATCCAGGTCCGGAAATCGACAGACATTATCATCAGTGGCCACACCGACGCTGTCGGACCCATCGATTACAACCGCAGTCTTTCCCTTCGGCGTGCCAAAGCCGTAGCGGACATTCTTGTTGCCAGGGGCATAGATCGGCAAAACATTCAGGTAACTTATCACGGCAAGGGTAATCCCCTGGTTCCTACCCCCGACGGAGTACCGGAACCTCGGAACCGCCGGGTTGAGATAACAGTCCGTTGAATTCCGAAAAGAAGTTTTCTGAAATTTAGTTTAGCATGAGACAATCATAATCAAGATAGGCCTCTTTGGTTTTGGCTTCGTAAAGCGCTTGAAGCTGCACAAGAGTCTGAGCCTCTCCCTAAAAACTGGACAAGACAATATGGTGCATCTGAGCCCTCCCATACCGGAAATAGCAATCGATATGGTACGGGACTTGAGGATGTTCATGAAACTGACTCCAAGCGGTAATCCTCACCGCAATTCTGAACCCACTGTTACTGACTCGTAGGTGGAAGCCAATCAAGGCTCAATTCAACAGATTAGAAACCCAAAAGTACGCATGAACCGGATGAACCTTTTTTTATATCTATTGATAAGCTCTGTCTTCTCCGGGAGTATTCAAGCAAGTTGCATATATGTTTCAGTTACTTATTTAATGTTTAGCATTGCAAAAGCAGGTGGTTAGAAGTTATAATAGCTGAAAAAATCTTCACCTGATGTCATCGCGACGAACGCAGTGACGTGGTAATCTTATTATATATTAATCAATGTCATTGACTTAAGCCCTTTGACCCCCCTCTTTTCTAAAGAGGGGTTGGGGGAGATTTTACGGAATGCAATTAAAATCCCCCTGAATCCCCCTTTACAAAGGGGGACTTGAAAGAGATAATATCCTTAAGTCAACGCCATTGATATATTAATAGTTTATAAGATTTCTCCCTCCGGTCGAAATGATACAGAGGGATAGTCGAAATGATACAGTGAAAATTTTCAAAGCTCTCGGTTTTGAATCATTTGACAGGTTGATTATTTTTAAAGGCCGGGTGCAGACACTGGGTGTATTTTTTTGAGGTACAGTAAATGAACAAAGCATTGGAAATGGTCAATAGCAACAAAAAGAAATTTGCAGCCCTGCTTTTGCTTTTCGTTTTTGTGATTGCAGGAATAATTGGAGTACGTTTTTACCGGGAATACAGAAAGACGTATGTTACAACGGATGATGCCTCCGTTACAGGCAGGATCCATATTGTTGCCTCAAAAGTTTCCGGCACCGTGAAAGCCGTGTATGCAGAAGATAATCAGCTTGTCAAGAAGGACGATCTCTTAGCGGAAATCGACGACAGAGACTATACCGTGAGGGTCAGAGAAGCGGAGTCGGCGAGGGATGCGGAGCATTCGAAGCGTGCTGAGATTTCTACCAAAATAATTGTGGCAAAGAGACAACTGGTGGAGATACAGTTCAGCGTGGAGTCAGCACGGGCAAATCTGAAGCTTCAAGAGGCAAATCTCAAGCAGGCAGATATAGATTTCAAAAGGGCTCAGACACTGTACAAAAAAGAGGTTGTGCCTGTGGAACGGATGGAAAAAGCGATGACGAATTATGACGTTGTTGTAGCGCAGGTTGAAGCTGCAAGGAAACAGATGAAACAGATTGAAGCGGCCCTGGAAACCCAGAAGGCTGTTATCAAGCAGACGGAGTCAGCTTTTAAATCCCAGGATTCTGTTGTGAAGCAGAAGGAAGAAACACGGAAGGCGGAAGATTTGAAGCAGAGCTATACAAAAATATTTGCACCTTCCGCTGGATATATTACTAAAAAATCTGTCGAAATTGGCAACCAGATTCAAGCCGGACAACCGCTTATGGCCGTTGTAACCCTCGATGATATCTGGGTAATTGCAAATTATAAAGAAACACAGATCGAGTATGTAAAACCAGGTCAAAAAGTAAAAATCGAGGTGGATACATATCCAGGCCGGAAATTTGAAGGAACAGTGCACAGTATCATGGCGGGTACCGGTTCGATCTTTTCCCTGTTCCCGCCTGAGAATGCAACAGGAAATTATGTGAAGGTTGTTCAGAGGGTACCGGTAAAGATCATCCTTAACAAAGGGGCAGATCCCGACCATATACTCAGGGTCGGCATGTCTGTTGTACCGACGATCATCACAAGGGAATAGCTTTCTATTGGATTCAAAGACGAACAAATGGGTTATCGCCATAACCGTGATGCTTCCCACGCTCATGGTTATTATCGATACATCAGTTGTAAACGTTTCTTTGGACCACATCCGTGGCAGCCTCTCTGCCGGTATTGATGAAGCCACATGGTCGATTACCTCTTACCTTGCGGCCAACGCCATCATTATTCCCATGACGGGGTGGCTCAGCAGGCTCATCGGGAGAAAACGCTACCTCATTTTTTCCGTCACCCTCTTTACCATCAGTTCCCTCCTGTGCGGTCTCGCATGGAGCATACAGAGCCTTGTGGTTTTCAGGATTCTTCAGGGCATTGCCGGCGGTTCCCTGCAACCCATGTCCCAGGCCATACTGCTGGAAACCTTCCCCCCGGTCCAGCATGGCATGGCAATGGCTTTTTACGGCATAGGGATCATGTTTGGGCCTATTATCGGCCCCTTGCTGGGTGGGTGGATCACCGACAACTGGTCCTGGCACTGGATATTTTTTGTCAACATACCCGTAGGTATCATATCTATCCTGATGTCCGTGCTCTTTATTCACGACCCGCCTTACGTGAAGGGTATGAAGATGAAAATCGACTACTGGGGACTGATTTTGCTCAGTGTCGGCATTGGATGCCTCCAGATCATGCTGGACAAGGGGCAGAGGGAAGACTGGTTTTCTTCAGATTTCATTATCTGGCTGTGCATCATATCCGTTTTTTCTCTCGTTATTTTTGTCTTTGTAGAATTATTTGCAGAGGAGCCGATTGTTAATTTAAGAGCGTTGAAAAACGTCTCTTTCAGTATCGGGAATATCGTTATCTTTTTTGTTTTTTTCAGCATGTTCGGAAGCATCATCCTTTTACCCATTTATCTTCAGACCTTGATGGGCTATACGGCAACCCTCGCCGGGATGATACTCGCGCCAGGAGGAATCGCGAGTCTTATCGTTATGCCTATTGTCGGAAGACTCATAACCTGGGTAAATTCAAAGGCTATTATTATCTGCGGGCTTATTGTAACTGCCTGGTCACTATACCTCATGTCGCTGTTTAACAGGATGGCTGACTTTAATGCAGTGTTGTGGCCCAGGGTTTTGTTGGGTGTCGGCGTGGGATTAATCATTATTCCACTGACTACACTAACGCTGTCCCATATTAGAAAAGAAGAAATGGGGAATGCCACCTCAATATTTAATTTTGTAAGAAATATCGGCGGGAGCTTTGGTGTTGCCATTACCACAACGATCCTGACGCGAAGAGCTCAGGTCCATCAGGCCCACCTTGTGGAGCATCTGACTCCTTTTGATATGCCGTATACCATAGATTTGCATCAAACGTCTGAGGCCCTTAAATACAGGGGTTTTGAACCGGCTCTTTCCGGCCAGGGAGGACTTGGTGTTATCTATGATCAGCTCTTAAGAGAAGCTTCCATGATGTCTTTTAATGATGTATTTTATCTCTTATGTCTTATGATGGTCATGATAATACCGCTCGTCTTTTTTATGCGACGGATCTATCACACCGTACCTGATGACCATAAGCAATAATCAATGTCATTGACTTAAGCACTTTGACCCCCCTCTTTTCTAAAGAGGGGTTGGGGGAGATTTAACGGAATGCAATTAAAATCCCCCTGAATCCCCCTTTACAAAGGGGGACACGTAAATGTCCAAACTCCAGATCCCCCTTTACAAAAGGGGACTTGAAAGAGATAATATTCTTAAGTCAATGACATTCAGGCAGTAATATTGATGGTGAGAAAATATGAATGACTCTATAAATGAACAGTAAGTCATTCTCTTGTCCCTCCTCGTGTTCTTTACCCTTCGATGAACATAAGCGCTGACTTAGTTTCCCTCCTTTTCAAAAAGCCTCCCTGTGATTTCTCTTTGAAAGAGGTGGTAGCGAAATTTTCGTTAGCACTTAAATACTGTAAAAAAAAACTAAAGGTGAACGTGATTTTGCCGATTATTAAGTCAGCGGATGTCTATAATGAATATTTCGTGGATCATTTTATATTCACAAATAGCACACAGGAGGAAATTATGAAGTTATCGTTTTCAGGGAAAATCATCGGCTTGATTTTAGTTACTGTTACCATTGTCAGTTTATCGATCTTTGGCGTGACATTCTATGTGACGAATAAGGAGTTTGATAAACAATCTCAGAAAGAAGTGTTAACAGCGGCAGATGGTGTTCAGGGGTTTCTGGAGAATTTAAAAGGGAAGGTCCTTGGGGTAGCTTACTTGACAGCTTCCAGGTCGGATGTGGCATCAGCGCTCGAAAGCAAGGATGCAAACTTTCTTCAGGGATTTGGAGCGGATGTTATGAAGAAGGGCAACGTCGGACTTGTAACTTTTATTGATAAAGAGGGCAACGTTGTTGCCCGCGGCCATAACCAGATGACGGGTGATAGCCTCCTAAATCAAATGAACGTCAAGAAGTCTCTTGCCGGTGAACCATCTACGGGTATTGAAGAGGGGACTGTGGTGAAATTTTCACTCACCGCGGCCTATCCCGTAAATAAGGGCGATGCGATAGTTGGTTCAGTAATGGTGGGGACGGATCTTTCCTCCGACAGCAGTTTTGTCGACGACATGAAAAAACAATTCGACATAGAGTGTACGATATTTCAGGGTGATACCCGCGTATCGACGACGATTATGAAGGAAGGTAAGAGGGCCATTGGAACAAAAATGGACAACCCGGAGGTTATTGAAACGGTCCTGAAAAAAGGGGAGAAATTCCTGAGAAGAAATGCGATACTGGGAAAGGATTATAATACCGGTTACTTGCCAATCAAAAATGCCGAAGGAAAGATTGGCGGTATGCTCTTTGTCGGGAAAGACCGTGAGGCCAACAACAATGCATTTAAAGGGATGGTGCTGTTAATTTTTGCCGCAACTACGGTTGTCGGTGCGTTAATGGTCGCTGTCGGTTTTTTGATTGCTCGTTCCCTTACCAGCCCGATCAGGCAGGTTACAGGGTTTCTTAATGAAAGCTTTGATCAGATTACATCGGCTTCTTGCCAGGTTTCTACAGCCAGCCAGCAGCTTGCCGAGGGGGCATCCGCGCAGGCAGCCGCTGTCGAGGAAACGTCTTCATCGCTCGAAGAGATGTCTTCCATGACGAAACAGAATGCCAGTAATGCGCAACAGGCCAGATTGATGATGGCCAATGACGCCAGAGAAAGTTACCGTGTGATCACCGAAAAGTTGACCTTGATGCAGGAAGTCGTCAACGCCAGTGTCAGTGCCAGTAAGGAAACATCCAAGATCATCAAAACCATTGATGAAATCGCCTTTCAAACAAACCTGCTGGCCCTAAACGCCGCCGTCGAAGCGGCACGGGCTGGAGAAACGGGCGCCGGCTTCGCGGTTGTGGCCGATGAAGTACGGAACCTGGCGATGCGGTCGGCGGAAGCGGCAAAGAATACGGAATCCCTGATTGCCGACTCCACGGCGAAAATCCAACAGGCGTCTGCCCTGTTTGAACAGGTCAACGGCGAGTTGTCCAGT
>JAPLJS010000075.1 GCA_026388545.1 Deltaproteobacteria bacterium | reverse complement strand
GGTACGGCTGTTTGCCCATTGTTGCAAAACAGCCCTGTCTTCTTCCGTACATTTCGGTATAATGGCTTTCTTGGGCATGGCTCTTCCTCCTTGCCCATGACAATACATCATAACGGTTATTATTGCAAGTAAACACTAGCATAATCGGGATCTATCTCTGTCAGGATTCTTGCCGTATCAACAGCGTACTCTAAGCTCTTATTTATTCCGCCCAATCCTAATATGACAATGGCGGATAATGTGATCCCAGCTTCTTTGATACGGCGACCCGCTTGCACCATATCAGCATAGTCAACCCCCTTTTTTATTTTCTGAAGCAATTCTTCATTTCCCGTTTCTACACCAAGATACACAATTGTAAGGCCAAGTTCTTTTAACTGGATCAATTCATCAATCGATTTTCTCAATATGCTCTTTGCATTGGCATATGTTCCTACCCTTTTATTACTCTTTATATGTGTCCGTATTAAGTCCAATATTTGAACGATTTTACTCTGGGGAATTATAAGTGCATCGCCATCGCAAAGAAATACCTTCTCAATAGAATGATAACGTCGGGCTTCTAAGATGTCCTCCTGAATCTCATCATACGATTTAATCCTGAATCTCTTATTTTTATAAGCGGGACAAAAAATACATTTATTGTGGGAACAACCTACCGTCACTTGTAACAATAAGCTATTAGCCTCGCTGGGTGGCCTTATTATCTCGCCTTCGTATTTCATTCCTTTTTTTAATTTACCTTATACCAGTATATTGAGTGCATTATATGAGTTGTTATAGAGTATTTCCTTCATTTTAACCTAAATTATTGTGAATCAGAAATAAAAAAAGGAGTCAACCAATTGGTCAACCCCTCTATTTATTGGCGGGGCCGATGGGACTTGAACCCACGCCCTCCGGCGTGACAGGCCGGCGTTATAACCATCTTAACTACGACCCCGCATACTTACTTGTGAAAAAAACATTTATTTAATTGATTGAAACTCAATACCTTATTCCTCGATAAGGAATAGAGTATATATAAAGGAGTTCACCCATTTTTCTACTGGTAGGCGGAACAGGGCTCGAACCTGTGACTTCCACGGTGTAAGCGTGGCGCTCTCCCAGCTGAGCTACCCGCCTAAAATTACTTATCTTGAATTACTAACAGTTGAATTTATTGTTGTCAAGCAATAAATAGCTTTGCTGCTCTATCGTATCACTATGCTCCAGAGGATGAACTCCCTCCGTTAACTGAATTGAAGGTATACGAATTGACTTCTCCTCCTCAGCTTCTGAATAATCTTTGACTTTGTCATCAGGCAGAAGAGCTGCTTTCAAAACCTCATCCATATGCTCGACAGAGATAATTTCAAGGGCTTTTAAAACATTACTTGGAACGTCTGCGAGATCCTTTTCGTTATCTTTGGGAATAATTACAGTTTTTAAATTTCCGCGATGTGCAGCGAGAAGCTTTTCTTTCAATCCTCCGATGGGCAATACCCTGCCTCTGAGTGTAATTTCCCCGGTCATAGCCAGATCTCCGCGGACCTTTCTCTTCATGAAAGCTGAAGCAATAGAAGTTACAACGGCAATCCCAGCAGATGGCCCATCCTTGGGAATGGCACCTTCTGGTACATGTACATGGACGTCAGTCTCTTTATAAAAATTTTCATCCAAACCGAATTGTTTCGCTCTGGCACGGACGTATGTAAGTGCCGCCTGTACAGACTCCTGCATTACATCACCCAATTTACCCGTCATGGCCATTTTGCCAGTTCCTTTCATGAGAGAAGATTCAACAACAAGAAGCTCCCCTCCGACTTCTGTCCACGCCAAGCCGATACACAAACCGATTTCATCTTTTCCCTCAGTTTCTCCATGTCTGAATTTTGGCACACCAAGATATTTAGCAATTGCTTTTGAATTGATCCTGACCTGACTGTTTGCGCCATCTATAACTATTTTCTTTGCAACTTTTCTACATATTGATGCAATTTCCCTTTCGAGGTTTCTGACCCCGGCTTCCCTCGTATACTGTCTGATAATGGTCAATAAAGCCCCATCGGAAAAACATATGGTATCCTTCGTAAGACCATTAGCTTCCATTTCTTTTGCAACAAGAAATTTTTTGGCTATACCTAACTTTTCCGGTTCGGTATAGCCGGCAAGGCGAATCACTTCCATTCTGTCCTGTAAAGGTGCAGGTATCGTCTGAAGAATATTTGCCGTTGTTATAAACATTACATCAGAAAGATCATAATCAACCTCTAAGTAATTATCGTTAAAGGAATTATTTTGTTCTGGGTCAAGTACTTCGAGCAGTGCTGATGAAGGATCTCCTCTGAAATCAGAACTAAGTTTATCTACTTCGTCGAGGCAAAATACAGGATTATTCGACCCTGCTTTTTTCATAAGCTGAATGATCTTTCCGGGTAAGGCTCCTATATAGGTTCTTCTGTGTCCTCTAATTTCGGCTTCGTCTCTAACGCCGCCAAGTGAAATCCTCACAAATTTTCTATTTGTCGCCCGGGCAACTGATTTGGCCACAGAAGTTTTTCCAACCCCTGGCGGACCAACGAAGCAAAGGATAGGTCCTTTATTTTTTTTCACCAGAGACTGAACAGCAAGGTATTCGAGTATCCTTTCCTTGACCTGTTTCAAGCCGTAGTGATCTTCGTCCAGAATGATCTCTGATTCTTTAAGAGTGTGATTGTTCAATGTCTTTTCAGACCAGGGCATATCCAATAACCAATCAATATAATTCCTCACTACCGTTGCCTCGGCAGACATGGGAGCCATCATTTGTAGCTTCTTTATCTCATGCTTAACCTTCTTAAATGCCTCTTCAGATAATTTTTTTTGTTTCAGCCTTTTTTCCAGTTCGGCTATTTCATTTCTAAATTCATCCTTCTCACCCATTTCTTTCTGGATGGCTCGCATTTGCTCATTCAGGTAATAGTCTTTCTGGGTCTTCTCCATTTGCTTTTTGACCCTTCGCTTTATCTTTTCTTCAACCTCCATAATCTCAATCTCGCCGAGCATGAGCTCGTATACAGATTCAAGCCGGTCATTGATGTTGAAAAGCTCCAATAATTTTTGTTTTTCTTCAAGTTTAAGGTTTATGTGAGATATGACAACATCCGCTAATTTCGAAGGGTTGTCTATCGTCGATATTGTGCTGACCATCTCCATATGGACTTTCTTACTGAGTTTCGCATAAGTTTCAAATGAGTCTCGTATATTTCTCGTTAAGGCTTCAGTCTTTACCTGATTTTTTTCATCGACATCCTGAATTTCTTCGACATTAACCGTGAAGAAATCTTCATTAGGTAAGTATTCTTTAATAATTCCCCTTTTCTTTCCTTCAACAAGTACTTTAACTGTCCCGTCGGGAAGCCTTAATAGCTGAATAATAACGCCTATGCAACCGACTTTATATATATCATTTTCGGTTGGTTCATCCTTCTGAGCATTCTTCTGTGCTACCATGAATATGCCTCTTTCAGTTTTCATTGCAGACTCGAGCGCGGCAATGGATTTTTCTCTGCCTACAAAAAGCGGCACAATCATATGCGGAAAAACAACGACATCTCTCAACGGCAATAAGGGAATTGTGGTTTTCGTATAATCGTCTTCCTTATTTTTCAAAAAATCAAACATAATTCTCTTTCCCATAATTTATAATTTCATTCTAAGCAGTTTCAGATTTTGTTTCAAAGATTAATATTGGTTTTTCTTTATTCATAACAACATCTTCGGTGATAACACATTCCCTTACATCATTTCGAGATGGTAAGTCATACATGATATCAAGCATTGTATTTTCTAAAACTGATCGAAGTCCTCGAGCACCCGACTTTCTTTCAACAGATAATTTAGCTATTGCTCTGAGGGCCCCATCCGTACATTTAAGTTTAACATTCTCGAGCTCAAATAACACTTTATATTGTTTTGTAATAGCGTCTTTGGGTTCAATGAGAATTCTTACCAGCTCATCCTGTTCCAATTCATTCAATGTAGCGATTACCGGTAAACGTCCAATGAATTCTGGAATCATGCCAAATTTTAACAAATCTTCCGGCCGAACATCCGATAAAAGATTCCCTACCTTTTTGTACCGTTTACTTTTAATATCTGCACCAAAGCCCATGGTTGATGCATTGAGTCTCTTAGAGATGATGTCTTCTAAATCGTTAAAAGCTCCGCCGCAAATGAATAATATATTCGTTGTGTCCACTTGGATAAATTCCTGCTGAGGATGTTTTCTACCTCCTTTTGGTGGTACATTTGCCATCGTTCCTTCTATAATCTTGAGAAGGGCTTGTTGAACCCCTTCACCGGAAACGTCTCTTGTAATTGAAGGATTTCCCGATTTCTTCGCAATCTTATCAATTTCATCAATATACACAATACCCTTAGAAGCCTTCTCAACATCGTAATCGGCATTCTGCAGGAGACTAAGTATAATGTTTTCAACATCTTCTCCCACATACCCTGCTTCTGTAAGTGTTGTCGCGTCGGCAATGGTAAACGGAACATTAAGAAGCTTTGCCAAGGTTTTTGCGAGAAGTGTTTTACCCGACCCGGTAGGTCCGATCAATAAAATATTACTTTTTTGTATTTCAACGCCGTCCAAATCTACATTAGAGAACAACCTCCTGTAGTGATTATAAACAGCCACAGAAAGAACTCTTTTAGGCCTTTCCTGCCCAATTACATACTGATCCAGAAACTTTTTTATGCTCCTCGGATCCGGTATGCCCTTCTGGAATTCTTCATTAATAGTCGGTTCACATTCTTCTTCGACGATACACCTACAAAGTTCAATACATTCATCGCATATATATGCAGCTGGTCCGGCAACTAACTTTCTCACTTCATTCTGATTCTTACCACAAAATGAACAGAATAAAATGCCCTGACCTCCCTGGTTATCTTTGTTCCGTCTAACCATTTAAAATACCTCTTTATTTTTTTTATTGCCTTTTTAAAATAATCTCATCGATAATGCCGTATTCCTTTGCCTGTTCACACGTCATGTAATAATCCCTCTCTGTGTCCTTCTGTATCTTCTCAAGAGGTTTATTTGTCAGATCTGCAAGAATATGATTTAATTCTTCTTTCATACGTAATATCTCGCGTGCCTGTATATCTATGTCAGTTGCTTGACCATAGAATCCACCGAGCGGTTGATGAATCAATATCCTTGAATGCGGAAGGGCAGTTCTTCTCCCTTTCTCACCAGCAGCAAGGAGTAACGCTCCCATACTTGCTGCCTGACCCATGCAAACCGTACAGACGTGAGGCTTAATATACTGCATAGTATCATAGATCGCCATTCCCGAACTAACGTTACCTCCAGGTGAGTTCAGGTAAAAGAATATATCCTTATCGGGATCATCAGATTCGAGATAGAGCATCTGGGCAATAACAAGATTTGCAACATCATCGTCAATTGCCGTACCAAGAAAAATAATCCTGTCTTTTAAAAGCCTTGAATAAATATCAAAGGCTCTTTCACCCCTTCCATCCTGTTCAATTACCATTGGAATTAAGGGCATTTTTCGCCCTCCTTATTGTTATTTTTTAGCGATTATTACTTTCGCTTTGTCTTCTATGAAGGTAAATAATTTTGTATTGATAATTTCATTTTTTATGTCTTCGATCATATTGCCTTCTTCTAAAGATTTTCTTAAAGAATCATAGCTTTGTGCCCGTTGATTGGCGAGTTCCTTAATCTTCTCGTCAATTTCCTGTTCAGATACGGTAATAGATTCTTTCTCAGCAATGCTTTTCATAAGAAGGATCGTTCTTACAATCCTCTTGGCTTCATCTTTATAGATCTGATAAAATTTATCGTATAGTTCAGATGCCTCCTGGCGCTTGATACCTCGCGCAGCCATCCTTCTTTGCATATCCTCGATCATGTATGAGACCTGTCTATTTACGAATGACAGCGGCACTTCAAATTCATTTTTTTTCAATAGTTTGTCAATTATCTGATTTTTGAAAGCCGAATTTGACCTGGCAATATTTTCCTCTTCGAGTGTCTTTCTAATATCTCTTTTTAGATCATCCAATGTCTCATATTTATCAAAATTATGAATAAATTTTTCATCAATTTCAGGCAATATTTTTTCTTTTATATTTTTTAATAGTACTGAAAATACGACTTCTTCTCCCGCCAACTTCTTCGCATGATAATCATCAGGCATTTTAATTTTTATTTGTTCCGCCTGACCCTTTTTCATACCTATCATTTTTTCCTCAAAACCGGGCACGAATGTTTTCGAGCCGATTTCCAAAAGATAATTATCTGCTTTCATCTCTTTAATGAGGTTCCCATTGAGGGTACCTTCAAAATCAATGACAGCAAAATCACCTTCATTTATTCCCCTGTCGGCTTCCATCTCTTCCATAGTACTGAACATCTCACGAACTTCCTGGAGTCTCGTCTCAACGTCGGAATCCCCAACTTCGTGTTCCTCTTTTTCAAGCTCAAGACCGATATAACCATTTGGTTCAATAATTGGTTCAACTTCGACGGTTGCGGTGAAAGTGAAATTTTTCTCCGCTTCTATTCCCTCTTGCTCTATCTCTGGTTGAGCAACGGCAGCAATATTATTTTCTTTTAAAGCTTCCCAATAATATCTATTTATGAGATTAGATATTGCTTCTTCTTCAGCAGATTCTTTATAGAGAGATTCTAAAATATTCCTTGGTATTTTTCCCTGTCTGAAGCCTTTAACATTGGCTTTTTTCCCCACATCTTTGTAAACTGCTTCGAGTTCATTTTTAACTTCTAACCATGAAATATCAAATAACAGCTTCTTTTGTACAGGACTTACATCTTCTACTCTTACAGCCATTGTAGTTTCCGACACGGTGATATCAACCTCTTTAATTATTTTTATATTCTCTTCGTCATATCTGGTGCGAGAGAGGGGATTTGAACCCCTATCCGCTCAGGCGGGCTGGATCCTAAGTCCAGTGCGTCTGCCAATTCCGCCACTCTCGCTCATTAGGCTAATCTTTTCTATATATTCATTACATGGTAGAATGTCAACGGCTATTTATAGAACTGACCATCTCCATTTTTACAACGCCATCTTTCGATTCTCATTACTTACTTTATTTGCATCGTCAATATTGATCTTTTTAATATCACCATGCTTTTATAATACATTCATGAGGAATTTTGATATATTTGTAATCAGGCTTGACATGAAGATCATACATTTTATATTACTTTAGAAATATTATCATGCTAAATTTATTGAAACTTCGACTTGAGCTTCACACTATTACTTAAATTCTTTATGATATTAAAACAATTAGACGTTACGGATTATAAAAAACTGAAGGTTTTTTTTGAGAATCAACAAAACCGTTTAAGTACCTATTCACTTTTATCGCTCATTGTATGGAGCAACCCAAAGCTTATCGCTCATTATACCATAGAAAATAACACATTAATTATAGGCAACAAATCATACAACAAACCTGAAGATAACCATCTTATTCTGCCAATATCCCCAACAGAGAAAATTACACCTGAATATCTTTTTGTTATTGCAAAGAAACTTGGATTTTCAAGCTACTGGTTCATACCGGAGGATTTCCTCCTGAAGTACGACCGCAAAGAGATTGAATTCTATTTCACGGTGATTGCACAGACAAAATTCGATGATTACATTTATCTGACGGAAGATCTTGTGCACTTGAAGGGAAATAAATACATTAAGCAGAGGAATTTGATCCACCAGTTTTACAAGACATACCTTGAGAGAGGCAAAGTTGAGATAGAAATGATAAGTCCAGATAACGTTAAGGATTGTCTGAATTTCTTGCAAGAATGGTGCGATTTGCGCAAGTGTGATTTGGATCAGAATGAGGACCTTGCCTGTGAAAAGATGGCAACAACAGCTGCTCTGAACAATATAGATACTTTGGAGGCTAGGGGCCTTCTTATCCGTATAGATAGTGTGGTAAGTGCTTTTGGAATCAGCTCAATCCTTACAGATAATATGGGAGTGCTTAATTTTGAAAAGGCCTACCCTCATATAAAAGGGCTCTATCAATTCCTTGATAATGAATGTTCTAAGCACCTATTTAAAGGCTATAAGTATATCAACAAGGAAAGCGATATGAACCTTCCTAATCTTGCTCAATCTAAAAAATCGTACAATCCCGTAATGAAGGTAAAATCATATCGTCTAACACTGAGATAAAAAAATAATCTGACTCTCATGTTGACTATTCCATTGCCATCAAAGATTGCCATCGCTGCAATTCAGTTTTCCAAGGAAGACCATGCTTTTTTAAAAGATCGATAATACCATTCTCATTAAAACGAAGGTAAGGATTAACTTTTAACTCCTCCATCAATGTTGAAAAAACATGATTCGGGTTATAATTATTCAAAAAGGTTTCTATATCATTGTTATCCGGTTCGATAGCTCTTGCATACTGCATCGAGTCCTGCACGTAATCATGGCCAGGATAAATTATCGTGTCTTGTGATAAGTTCATAATATTTTTTATTGATTGATAGAAATTTTTCAAATTGCCCGAAAAACAATTCCCGACGGTGCCATTAAAAAGTGTATCTCCCGTAATTAAGCTGACATCAAAATGAAAACATACGGAATCATCTGTATGTCCGGGGGTATTATAGATGGTAATTTTTTGTTTCTCTAATTCTATCGCCCCCATGTTAACAATTTCTTCATGTCGCAAAAGTCGAGCATGTGTTTCATGGAGAAGAGAGATGTTCCCGATAGTATGATCTGCGTGTCCATGTGTGTTCGTAACAAAAAGAAGCTCTAATTTCCGGTTTTCAATAAAAGCGCAAATTTCTTTAACTGCACCGCCGTCAATGGCAATAGCTTGATTTTGTCCGTATATAAGATAACCTAAATTATCTAAATTATGACGGAATTGTTTTACTTTCAGCATAATAAAAAGAATTAAATAATGTGAAAATATTATATAACATTAACCTGTACTATGGATATTTTAACGCGTGGTTTTTATAGATAATTAAGAAATTTATCAAGACAATAAAATTTTATTATTCGCGATGGGGATAATATCATTGAGGTCAAGGGATTTTGAATTTTATATGTGATTTAAAAGTGAACGATATTAAATTACAGTAACAGATGAATTCTCTAAATATTCAATGGTCGGGGCGAGAGGATTTGAACCTCCGACCCTCTGAACCCCATTCAGATACGCTACCAAGCTGCGCTACGCCCCGACACATGATTAATAATTTCATTAATTGTTATCATTATCACCATGCCCAGCCACTGTCAAGAATAATGAAAAATAAAGAATATTTGAATTAAATACTTGAATTCAAAGCTTTCGTGTAGTAGTATATGAAGTCATGGTGGTCATCAGAATCATATTTTATATTATTTCCCAAATGATCAAAGATAAGGATACCATGCGATTTTTCGTCCTGACGTCATTGGCCATACTCTTAACCTTTCCCTCTTCCGCCCTTGCTGATATATACAAATACATTGACGCAGAGGGTGTTGTCCATTTAACCAATGTACCGACTGACGCCGGTGCTAAATACATTCTTGTCATGAGAGAGAAGCGTATCCTTTTGGATAAAAAGTTAGGAGACAATATATCAAGTTATGATCACCTTATTATAAAGGCATCGGAAAAGCATAATGTAGAACCCGCCTTAATTAAAGCAATCATCAAGGCGGAATCAAATTTCAATCACAGGGCAGTTTCTCGTAAAGGCGCCAAGGGTCTAATGCAATTGATGCCGGCAACTGCATCTTCTCTGCAGGTGAAGGATTCCTTCCATCCCGAAAACAATATTGAAGGTGGTGTAAAATATCTTCGGTATCTATTGAATTACTTTAACGGCAATCTCCCATTAGCTCTTGCAGCCTATAATGCAGGCGAGAATGCAGTAATTAGGCACCGGGGAATCCCCCCCTACCGTGAAACACAGGTATATGTCCGAAGGGTAATGAGTTACCTCGATAAATTCAGATAAAGAAACGATAATATTAGTTCGACAGGCGAATAATGTCCTTTAGTTTTACGAAATCTGATCTATATAGAAATACCCCTTCAATTTTGTAATTTTTTTCTCCTTGATGCCGCGTATAGCCATCAAATCATCAATTTTTTTAAAGCTTCCATATTTTTTTCTTAATTGAATTATCTGCCATGCCGTCTTTTCACCAATTCCGGGAATCATAATGAGATCATCAAGTGAGGCTTTATTGATATCTATAGGAATATTGCATGCCAGCTTTTTTGCATTGTTCATTTCTGTTATATTGAGTTGATTGCCTGATTCTATAAAAACTGATTTACCAGATGAAAGCGTTGTATTGAGGTTTTTTTTATCAAACCCATCGAGATTTCTGACTCCGGCTGCAAAGAGAAGATCGTAGGCTTTTGCTTTCTCGCCCATATGATAAATACCGTTATGCACGTGATCACCGATGATTTCAACGATTATGGGGCCAGAAGTCTTATCTCCAAAAGGAATGAGGCATATTCGAGGTTGAAAAAGAGGAAAATAATAAGCAATTATATATATAATTGCCGTCATGACAACTATGACGATTGCTCCGTCAAATTGTTTACCTGTTATGCTCATACTCATTTAATACAACTTACGTCATGGTTATCGCTCTTTATCCAAACCGAAAGCATCATGCAGGGCTGACACGGCAAGTTCTGTATATTTTGCCTGTATAACGCATGAAATCTTAATCTCAGAAGTACTGATCATCAATATATTTATTCCTTCCCCGGATAAAGCCGAGAACATCTTGGCAGCAACTCCTGAATGACTAATCATTCCCACTCCGATAATGGATACTTTAGTCACATCATCATCAATTTCTATCTTTTTTGCACCGATTTCTTTTGCTACTTCTTCAATGAGCTCATACGATTTCTTGATGTCTTTACGTGAGACAGTAAACGTTAAATCTGTATAAGCTTCTATGCTTGCGTTCTGTATAATCATATCAACCACGATATTATGATGTGCTAATGGTGTAAATAGACGAGCTGCAATACCCGGCCTGTCAGGAACGTGAACTACGGTGATTTTCGCCTGATCACGATCATATGTTACCCCACATACTACTTCTCTTTCCATTTCTTCATCCTCCTTTGTCACCAGTGTACCTCCTCCATCAGAAAAAGAAGACCTTACACAAACAGGCACATTAAATTTTTTCGCCAATTCTACTGAGCGGGGCTGAAGTACTTTAGCCCCTGCCCTTGCCATCTCAAGCATTTCATCATAGGAAATCTTACTTAACCTTCTTGCCTTACTGCATATGTTTGGATCCGCTGTGTAAACCCCGTCAACATCAGTATATATATCACAGACATCTGCCTTCAAAGCTGCTGCGAGTGCAACAGCGCTAGTATCGGAACCTCCTCTTCCGAGGGTCGTAATATTGTTTTCCTCGTCTACACCTTGAAAGCCGGCAACAACGACAATGGTTCCCATTTTAAGTTCTTTAGCTATTTTGTTTGTGTCTATTTTTATAATCCTCGCTTTTTTATAAGCCTGATCAGTAAGTATCTTGACCTGAAAACCCAGCAGAGATTTTGACCTATATCCCAATTTGTTTAAAATAATTGATAGTAAGGTGATAGTAACTTGCTCTCCTATTGAAACAAGTGAATCAAATTCCCTTTCATCGGGCTCATCAGCCGCTTTTTGAGCTAATTGTATGAGCCTGTCTGTCTCCCCAGCCATGGCCGATACTACAACGACAACGTCATTTCCTTCTTCTTTTGATTTTATTATTTTTCTGGCCACACTCTCCATTTTATTAATATCGGCAACTGATGTGCCACCGTATTTTTGTACGACAAGAGCCATCAACTAAAATCCTCCGTTTTTAAATGCAGTAAAAATATGATCCACTTTTGTCTTTTTTCCAGATAAAATCATTTCCCTCTCATTTTCATTAAGATACTTTAAGGAAATAAATAAAGTATTAATGGGAAGAATATCTCTAATTTTGTCTGCCCATTCAATAACGCAAATTCCGTCTCCAAAAAGATACTCCTCATATCCCATATCTTCAATGTCATGAGATCCTGTTAATCGATACAGATCAAAATGATAGAGGATCACTCTTCCCTGGTACTCATTTATCAGTGTAAATGAGGGACTTGTTATCGGGTACAGATTCGGTACTCCGACACCGCGGGCGATACCTTGTGTAAGGCACGTTTTCCCTGCGCCTAACTCACCAATGAGAGCAACTACATCCTGGATGCTAAGATTTTCTCCTATGATCTTTCCTATAAAAATAGTTTCTTCCGGATTCCGGGAAATCACAGTCATATGTGAGGTATCTTCATTCATATTTTCTAAGACATATGAGACAATAAAACCAACATTCCAGCGTAAGCCTAACCCTTGTGTGGTTTATTTCACTTCTCAAGAACAACTATAGCGTGCGCGTGTTCTTTTGTATGAGTTATACTTATGTGTATGGCGGTTATACCGAATTTATCAATGATACCTTCTATTCTTTCATTTATTTTCAGCATCGGTTTTCCCCGTAAGTTGTTAATAACTTCAATGTCTCTTAATTTTACCCCCATGCCCAATCCAATGCCAAGAGATTTCAGAAAAGACTCTTTTACGGCGAACCGTGCTGCAAAGTGCATCGCGGGGAAAGCCTTGTTGTGACAATAATCTATTTCGCCCTTTGAGTATACCCTCCCGGTAAATTTCTCTCCCCATTTTTGCAGGATTTTTTCAATCCTTGAAACTTCGACAAAATCCGTTCCTATTCCATAAATCATCTTTCAATCCAATTTACACATTTCGCTACGAAATCAACAAGATTATGCCCCTACAATTGCATCGGCGATTTTAGCGACCTTTTTCATATATTTCACATCATGTATCCTGACAACAGTTGACCCATTCAAGATGGCTGCCGTCACTGCAGCAGCAGTTCCTTCTAAACGCTCCAAAGGTCCGCCCCCCGTTATTTTGCCAATAAAAGATTTCCGTGATACACCTGTTACAATAGGCCTTCCCAGCACCTTGAACTCTGAGAGATATTTTAATAACTTGATATTGTCTTCTCCATTTTTCCCAAAACCAAAACCGGGATCGATCATAACATTTTCGATAGATATGCCGGCCATATAAGCTATTTCCATTTTTTCTCTCAAATATTCAATAATATCTCCAAGGAGAGACTTATACGATAAATCTCCTTTCTGCATGTCAAGAGGAGTTCGCCTCATGTGCATAAGAATAATTGCAGCTCCCGTATCGGCAATTACATCTGACATCCGTGGATCAAAACTCATAGCACTTATATCATTGACAATTTCTGCACCGTTTTCAATAGCTCTTTTGGCAACCTCTGCCTTTGTTGTGTCAATTGAAATCGGAACGCTTACACGGCTTGCTAAGCTATTTATTACTGGAATTACCCTTGCTATTTCTTCTTCAATTAACACTGCTTCTGCTCCCGGCCTCGAAGATTCCCCTCCCACATCAATTATGTCTGCACCCTCTTCCACCATTCTAATACCGTATTCTATAGCATCTTCCGGAACTTTAAAGAGTCCGCCGTCGGAGAATGAATCAGGGGTCACATTAAGTATACCCATAAGCTGAGTACGGTTTCCTAAGACCATTCCCCTTTTACATGTCTTGAGAATAAACAGGTCTTTTGAAATATTGGATAGGAGTTGTTTGATGTCCTTTGATATATTGCTCAATCCTAAGGGTTGAACCGATATTTTATCTGAAAATCGCAGGATCTGCTTTATTGTACCCATGATAACGACATCCGTTTCCTTCACGCTGCATGAAACTGAAGAGCGTGAAACTGCCGCATCTCCTCCGATAGAAAGCATTTCTTGTTTTATAATATTCGCGACATTACACTTAATATCCTCAAGTAATATGTTAAGATGCATCATCTTTGGCAGCATTGCCTCGATCCCGTATGGATCCACACCGATCTTTCTCAACACTTCCAGAGCTTCATGTGATGATCTTAGATGGAGGTATCTTAAACGCTTTTTCTCAGAAGTACTACTTCCCATTATTTATGCAATATAATGTAAACAGGATCTCTCTAATTTGCTGACTTTTGTTGCAGTTTTAAATTTCCTGTTTCTTCCCTCTCTCCCATTTTTGACCGGATAATGTCGTCTAACTCGGCAGTATTCAATACCTCTTTTTCAAGGAGTTCCGATGCAATCTTGTTGAGGATATCGATATGATCTGATAGAAGTTTCTTTGCTTTTTCGTAACTATCTGAAACTAATCGTGTTATTTCTTTGTCGATTCTTTGAGCAGTTTTTTCACTGTAATCTTTGTGTGCTCCAATTTCACGTCCGAGAAATATCTGTTCTTCTTTTTTCCCGTAGCTCAGAGGCCCCATTTCCTCGCTCATGCCCCATTCGCATACCATCTTTCTGGCAAGGTTTGTCGCCCGCTCTATATCGTTTCCGGAACCTGTGGTAAATTCGTTCAAGATCAGCTCTTCTGCTGCTCTGCCACCTAAAAGAATGACGATGTTGTTCAAAAGATACTGCTTGGGATAGGTATGTTTCTCATCAACAGGTAATTGTTGCGTCAATCCCAAAGCCATGCCTCTGGGGATAATGGTCACTTTATGTATAGGATCGCTCCCCGGCAATAATCTCGCCACCAAAGCATGACCGGATTCATGGTAAGCCGTGTTTCTTTTTTCTGCATCACTAATCACCATACTTTTTCTTTCGGCGCCCATCATAACCTTGTCTTTTGCAAATTCGAAGTCACTCATAGTGACATTATCTTTACCGTATCGTGCTGCATAAAGAACTGCTTCATTGACAAGATTTTCGATGTCGGCGCCTGAAAACCCCGGAGTTCCTCTTGCGATTACAGCAAAATCAACATTATCTGAAAGAGGTGTCTTCTTTGTATGCACTACTAAAATCTTTTCCCTGCCTTTAACATCTGGAAGGGGAACCATGACCTGTCTGTCAAACCTCCCAGGCCTGAGGAGTGCAGGATCAAGGACATCGGGTCGGTTCGTTGCTGATACAAGAATTACTCCCTCATTTGATTCAAACCCGTCCATTTCCACAAGAAGCTGATTCAATGTCTGTTCTCTTTCATCATGACCACCACCCAAGCCTGCACCTCTGTGTCTGCCTACAGCATCAATCTCATCAATAAAGATAATGCATGGGGCATTTTTTTTACCTTGTTCGAAGAGATCTCTTACCCGGGAGGCCCCGACACCAACAAACATTTCGACGAAATCAGACCCGCTTATACTCAGAAAAGGAACTTCTGCTTCACCTGCAATTGCCCTTGCAAGTAATGTTTTTCCGGTACCCGGCTGCCCAACAAGGAGAAGACCCTTGGGTATCCTTCCACCAAGCCTTGTATATTTTTTAGGATCTTTGAGAAAATCGATCACCTCTTCCAGTTCTGCTTTGGCCTCGTCGATACCTGCTACGTCCGCAAATGTCACCTTTTTCGTCTTATCCGTAACGAGACGTGCTTTGCTCTTCCCAAATGCCATTGCCTTGCCTCCACCTGCCTGCATCTGACGCATGAAAAATATCCACACCCCTATAAGAAGGAGCATAGGTACCCAGGAAATCAAGACATTCATATACCAGGGAGAATCATCGGCAGGCTTAGATGCAATTCTGACACCTTTTTCCTTGAGAAGTTGAATTATCCCAGCATCTTTCGGGGCATATGTCTTAAAATTCTTCCCATTATTAAGCTTACCCGTAATACCTTCGCCCTGAATTGTAACATCAACAACCTGCCCTTTTTCTGCATAGCTTATAAAATCACTATATATTATATTTTCCTGCGCATTCCTGGGCTGATTGAAAAGATGGTACAGCAACACAAATACGAGACTAATAAACAGCCATAGCGCTATGTTTTTTTGTAATGAATTCAATATTACCTCCCTCTTGACACACCGTCTTAAGGCAAATGGTGCAATCCAAATCTGAAAACCCTTTCACCTTAGAGTATATCAATGTACAATTACATTAACCTTGTTATTATTTCAAACAATTTCTACTTTAAGTATCTGTCTTGTTTTTTCCGTGATTTTGACGCGTTCGCTCAGTTTCATTCCTACAATCCATATTACCGACTCCTTGTCTGATAATAGGGGGAATCTCTTCCGTTTATTAATGGGAATCTTTTCATCAATAAAAAATGACTTTATCTTTTTTGTTCCTTTCATGCCCAGAGGCTGAATCCTGTCACCCGGTTTTCCAGTTCTTATAATCAGTGGTAAAACTATCCTATCATAATCCATATAAACAATATTATTCTCATCAGCTTTTATCTGGACTGGCGGCTCAACAAATGAAAATATGATGATTATTCCTAACTGAGCAACATTTACTGAACCCGGTAATGTAACCTCGAAATAAAGTTGATCACATTTTTCACCAATATTTATTTTCCCAAATTTTTTCCACCCGGAAATGAAAAGAGAATCATATTCGCGACACACCTCTATATTATGAGGGAGATTCAGATAACCGCTGGGGTGATTACGATAGGCGAAATCTAAAACTGCCTTTATATGAGGATATCCAATACCCTGAGAGTTTGGCGTTGACCGACGCAGAAGGATCTTCAAAATTCTTCGCTGAATGGCTTTATGATACTTTTTAAGCTCGGATATCCTGATGGTAATTTCATCGTCGTCAGGTTCAACATCCCATTCCGACAAGATATTATCTGTAATCATTTTCATATAATCATCTTCCAGACGCATGATATCCGCCATATTGTTGAGGCTTTCTTCTAGTTTAGGATTATATTTTCCCTTTAATTCAGGTATTAATAAATGTCTGATCCTGTTTCGCAGAAAGACGTCTTCGGTATTTGATGTGTCATTCATAAACGGTATTTTATGGGAATCCAGAAATGAGAGTATTTCATTCCTGCTTACACCAAGAAGCGGCCTGATATACAACGAATCCCTTACAGGTAACATTCCCTTCAACCCCTCGGGACCGCTACCCCTTAAGAAGTTTATTAATACTGTCTCACTTTGATCATTAAGATGATGTCCCAGTGCGATTTTTTGAGCTTGATACTTCTTTGCTACATCATTGAGAAACTGGTATCTTACAATCCTGCTTATGTCTTCTGTGGATTTTCCACTTCCCTTTTTAATAGATGTGATATCTATGGTGTTACACTCAAAATTAATCATCATTTCGTTACTGATTCCGCGCACGAATTGTTCTTCGTAGCCGGCCTCCTCTCGAAGTCCATGATTGAGATGTGCTGCAATTAACGTTAGTCTATATTCATCAGAAACCATCTCCAATACTTTTAATAGGGCAATAGAATCCGGTCCTCCGGAAACTGCAACGACAACACGCTCCCCCGTTTCAAGCAAACGATGTTTTTCTATGTATTTCTTAGTTTTATTAATCATACCGCAAATATTACAATTCATTTCACCTGAATATTCTAATCAACTCCGAAAGATCTTCACACGCAAAGTCAGGATTAAGGTTAAGCAGGATATCTCTTCCTGTTAATCCATTTAAAAGGGCACAACTCAAAACTCCCGCATTTCCGGCAAGCATTATGTCATTGACGCCGTCGCCGATTACCACTGTATCACTATACTTCGCACTAAATTTTTCAAGAAGCGGAAGTAACAAACGTTGATCGGGTTTTTTATACTCTGTGCTATCCGACCCGATAATTTCATCGAAGTATTTTGAGATTCCCAAAGCTTTTGTTATCTCGAGCGTAAAATATTTACGTTTATTTGTGATAATAACCTTTTTTTTATCATGGAAATGCTCCATAATTTCGATAACAGAGTCGCACAATGATGTCGTATCGAGCATGTGCTCTGCATAGTATGCAGAAAATATTCCGATGGCATCATTAAATAGATGTTGAAAATCCTTGCCAAGGGATCTTTCGATCAATTTTTGAACACCATCCCCTACGAAACCGAGAATCTCCTCTGATATTTTCGTACTAATATCTAAGGCTTTAAGGGTGTGATTTACTGACGTGACGATGTCTTCTCCTGAATTGACAAGGGTTCCATCTAAGTCAAAAATCATAAGATCAATGTGTTTCATTTTTTCAGGCTCCATAAAAGATAATGATTCTTTTGTAATTGTTATATATGACAGATAAACCAATTACAAGGTTACATTGGGGAAAATATCACTGGATTTTGATGTTTTTAGTTTGTTTCAAGCATTGTTCTATTGACTGCCCATAATCTTATATGATAGTGTGTATCAATCCGCTTGGATCCACGAACAGATGGACCGAGACGGAATGGTCATATAAGAGCGTCTTTATCTTAAGGCCTTCCGGGGTTTATCTGGAAGGCCTTTTTAAATTGCATACACGTTACTTTATATGAGTATTCAAGCAATGAGAAAAGATACTGTAGCCATCCTGGGGCTCGGTAAAGTAGGTACGGCAATCGGATTTCTCCTCAAATCATCCGGTTATAGAATAGTGTCAGTCGCTAGCAGATCTGCTTCTTCCCTAAATCGGGGCATAACCTATACGGGTGGCAAACCCTATAAGAACTTTTCTGATGCAGCCGCTCAGGCTGAATGTATTCTCATTACAACCTCAGACGATGCTATTGCCTCTGTTTGTGAGAAAATATCAAGTAAAGGAAGTATAAATCCCGGCAAAAAGGTCATTCACATGAGCGGTGCGGGAGGGCTTAATCTTCTTGAATCTGCGCATAATGCCGGCGCCAACATAGCCTGCATACATCCCCTTCAGTCATTTGCCGACGTAGAAGGCGCCATTAAAAATATTCCCGGAAGCACTTTCGGAATTACTGCCGAAGAGAAAATTAAGGAATGGTCAGTTCAAATGGTGAGGCACTTGGGTGGTATTCCCTTTTTCGTTTCCGACGTCGACAAACCCCTTTACCATGTTGCAGCATGTATTGCGTCTAACTACTTGACGACCCTTATGTATATGGTTAAAGAGATTTACCGGTTACTCGGTTTGAACCATGAGGATGCCGTTCGCGCTTTCTGGCCGCTTGTTAAGGGTACAATGAGTAATATCGAGACAAAGGGAACGATACAAGCTCTCACAGGACCGGTCTCGCGTGGAGACATTGGCACTATAAAAAAGCATATGCATGCCTTGCGTAACAAAATGCCGTCTTTTTTAGAGGCGTACAGCATACTTGGCATTCTGACTGCAGACCTTGGACTAGAAAAGAAGACCTTATCACCCCGCAACGCAGAGCTTATTAAAAAAATACTCGAAGGAGGTATAGAAAATGAGCAAACAGGCCAGCATGAATAAGATCACAACCGCCGTAATTCGCGACATGAAAAGAAAGGGCGAAAAAATCTCAATGTTGACAGCCTACGATTATCCAACTGCTCAGATTGTCGATGAGGCAGGTGTCGATATTATACTCATTGGAGATTCGCTGGGGATGGTTGTCTTAGGATATGAAAGTACCCTACCCGTTACCATGGAAGAAATGATTCATCATACAAAGGCAGTGTCCCGTGCAGCAAAACACGCTATGGTTGTCGGTGATATGCCCTTTATGTCTTATCAGGTTTCTGTCGAGGATGCACTATATAACGCCGGTCGCTTTCTCCAGGAAGCCGGCGCGCAGGGCGTAAAACTCGAAGGAGGCAGAGATGTGGCCGAAATCACGAGAAGAATCACCTCGGCGGGGATTCCTGTAATGGCACATCTTGGACTCACACCTCAATCTGTTCACCAGTTTGGTGGATACAAAGTTCAGGGAAAAGAAGAAAGAGCTGCGAAAAGAATTATAGAAGATGCCAAGATACTTGAAGAAGCTGGTGCCTTTTCGGTTGTTTTAGAATGTGTGCCGTCGACACTGGCAAAAGAAGTTACACAATCCCTTACGATACCTACAATTGGCATAGGCGCCGGTGTTGATTGCGACGGCCAGGTGCTTGTTCTCCATGATATGCTGGGGATGTTTGAAAAATTTATACCAAAATTTGTCAAGTCCTATGCAAATCTAAATGTACAAATGAAGGAGGCCGTCACTCAATATATTGACGAAGTAAGAAATGGCATCTTTCCAGAGAAGAAACACTCGTTCTGATGCCGGAGTATTTCATACGAAATTAATTCTGATAAACGACGATGTTAGCCTTAGACCTCAATTTTTTCAACATGGCATCAAAGCCTTCTTGCTGCTTCTGTTGTTCGAGAAAGGCAGAAATATTTGCTTTCATCTTGTCATCAAGACTAAGTGTTTTCGAGTCGTGCCGCTCTAAGACCTGGATTATATGGTAACCGAACTCAGTTTCAACAACTGGCCCTATGGCATTTACTTTTTGTGAAAAGGCAGCATCTTCAAATTGCTTGACCATTTCACCGTGTGAAAACACACCTAAATCACCACCAGTTTGCTTGCTTGGACAATCAGAATTATTCTTGGCAATAACGGCAAAGTCGGCGCCTGCAACCAGTTGTTTTCGTAAATCCTCAGCCTTTGTCTTTTTTTCCGTTTTTACCTTATCATCATCTCCGGCTGCCTTTGCCACGAGTATATGTCGAACGTGAACGGACTCAGGCATCTTAAACTTTTCCTTATTCTTTTGATAAAATTTGTTTATTTCCTTCTCCGTAGGTTTAGTTTTGCCTGACATCTGCGACAGAACCAGCTTGTTGATTTTAATTCCGAAACGGATCTCCTCTTGCATTTTTTCCTTAGTTATCTTGTTCTTCTTCATGAGATCATCAATTGTCATACCTTTAGGAAGGCTGCTCTTAAGTCGATCAACAGCTTCTGTAACCTCACTGTCGATTACGCTGAGGTTAAGTCTGTTAACCTCATTTGCGAGAAGAGTCCTTACTGTAAAGTCATTAATAACCTGCTTCCGAACATTCTCTTTGACTTGCTGTTGACGATCAGCAGGCACCTGCTTTTTTATTATTGACATTTTTTTCTTAACTTCCGATTCCAATTGTTCCTTTGTCAATTTCGCGCCGTCAACATCAATGACGATCCCAGATCCTGCTGATTGCGTTATCGATGATGAAACCGTTGACTCAGAAGAAGACTGTTCTGACTGCTGAACCTCCGGTTTCTGTAATTCAGCTTTTTCACTTCCCGACTTCTCTTCTTTTGATCCGCAACCGCCTAATGCAAGCATAATGAGGCAGGCAGCGATAAAGAAGTTACGTATATATTTTTGGTATACCATGATTGGTCTCCTCTATAATATTATAACATTATCTTATTTTCATAGTATCGAACTTAGACTTTCCCTTTTTAACCACTAGTACCATACTGACTTGAATATATTAGCTAAAAGGAGCGAACTGTATGAAAAAGAGATAACATTAACTTGATATGTTATCTCTTTAATAAAATAAATGCACGATTTATTTCATCATACATTCAGCTATTTTTTTAACTGAGTCATAATCATCGCCGTTTATCCAATGAATTTCAACCCCGTTTTTTTCCATACGCCTGAACCATGTTTCCTGCTTCTTTGCAAATTGGTGTATACGAGTGTTCAGTTTATGAAACATGTCATTATAGCTCATCTCACCCTGGAGATAGAGGCTGACATAACGATACTCGAGACCAAAATAATTAAGTTTATCCCACCCAATTCCGGAGGCATAAAGTTTTTTTACCTCGTCAACCATGCCTGAGCTTAATCTCTCTTTTAGACGGTTCGTAATTCTCTGACGTAATATTGAACGCTCCCATCGGATACCGATCACCAGTGGAAGTATCATTGGAATGGTCGGTTTGCGTTCACTTCCTTTATATTTTGTATACTCCAGTATTTCTATTGCGCGTATAAGTCGTTTCCTATCCAATAAATCCGTGGTGTTGTGAACAGCAGGATTGAGCTTTCGAAATCGCTCCACCATTTTCTGCATATCCTCATTTTCAAGCTCCTTTCTGAGTGTCGGATTTTCTGGAACTTCGAGCATCCTGTATCCCTTTATTATTGATTCAATGTATAGACCGGTTCCACCCACCATAATAGGCATTAAACCCCGTGAGGAAATATCGTTGAAGCAACGGGAAAAAATCCGCTGGTACTCAAAAACATTGAATTCATAGTCCGGATCGACAATATTTATGAGATGATACTGTATGGCTGCTCCATCAACCAGATATTCACTCAAATCCTTGCCGGTTCCTATATCCATCCCCCGGTAGACCTGACGAGAATCTGCCGATATAATCTCAGATCCCATATCTCTTGCCAGGCGAACTGCAAGTTTAGTTTTTCCCGATGCAGTTGCTCCCAGAATTACTATCAAATTATATGTCATTGAATGTGTGACCTGATGTTGTTGTTAAAGGTAATATATGCTCGATTAAAATCATGTCTCAAATACATGAATTTTCTTGAAATAGATATATAATCGATGTAAGCAGAGCTAATATTTTTAACTAACGAACCAATGTCATTGACTTAAGAATATTATCTCTTTCAAGTCCCCCTTTGTAAAGGGGGTTAATGTAATACCAACTCCCCCTTTGTAAAGGGGGATTCAGGGGGATTTTAAATTGTATTCCGTAAAATCTCCCCCAACCCCTCTTTAGAAAAGAGGGGGGTCAAAGTGTTTAAGTCAATGACATTGACTAACGAACAATAAATGCAAAGTAAGATTGGCACATATTTATACCAAATACCGCCCTACATTTGGCGTTACATCATTTGTTGATTTTAGCACAAATCAGTATCAAATAAAAATAAGCACTGTATGAAAAACAAAAGCCTTGATCTCGGAAAAGGGCGTATCTTCCCCCTGCTCCTGAAAATGAGCTGGCCCTCCATTTCTGCCATGTTTGCAATGGCTCTGTACAATCTCATCGATACCTTCTGGTTGACCAGACTCAGTCCGCAGGCTATGGCAGCATTGACCATCTGTTTTCCTATCCAGATGGTGTTCGCTGCTATCGGTATAGGAACCGGTGTCGGCGCCGGCTCCTTTGCAGCCCGCATGTTCGGCGCCGGACAGCACCTGAGAGCTAAGCAAACTGCAGGTCAGGCGATTCTCCTCTCCTCTTTACTGGGATTACTGATAATCGTCATTACCCTTGCGTATCACGATAAAATCCTGATTCTCTTTGGCGCTACCGGAGATATACTTCCTTTAGCAAGGCAATATCTTGTTACAATTGTTTTCGGCTCCCCTTTTTTATTGTTCCTGATGATAGCGAACAACCTTTTGCGTGCCGAAGGCAACCCAAGCGCATCCATGTATATCATCCTGACCATGTCAATAATCGGCGCGATCTTGGATCCCTTTCTTATCTTCGGATTGGGGCCATTTCCCCAAATGGGTATTCGTGGTGCAGCAATTTCTGCCGTCTTAGCTTATTTTATTGCGGGTCTCTTATCTCTTTATTACCTTCATCTAAAGTCGTCCCGTTATGCATTAAACCGGCGCGATCTGATGCCCAATGTATCGATAATAGCTTCTATCTATCAGACCGGATTTCCTTCTGTTGTAATGAATCTTGTCTTTAGTCTCGTATTGATAGTCTATAATCATATCCTCGCTAACTTCGGCTCACTTGCCATAGCGACCCTCGGCCTCTGTTTTCGCATCAATGGACTTGTTGTTATGGTTTTGTTTGGCATGGGACAAGGATTAATGCCAATGGTCGGTTTCAATGAAGGCGCCAAACTCTATGGACGACTGATGGAAACAGTTAATGTCGCGGTTAAAATATCTGTTATTTTTTCTATAACAGTTTTTTTACTATTCGAAATATTTGCTCACTCTATTCTTGCACTCTTCACCAATGACACCGAGCTTTTAGAAATAGCCGTGCCCGCATTGAGAATCTTCGTTTCCATGCTCTTGCTGATCGGTCCAAATATTATGTGGATCAATATGTTCATTGGACTTGGCAAAGGATTAACATCCATGGTTTTGTTGCTCATACGAGATGCGGTATTGTTGATACCTATGCTCCTCTTGCTTCCATCATTTTTTGGCTTAAATGGCGTTTGGATGGCACAACCTCTTTCTAATGTATTTGCTTTCGTTATAATTTATTTCTGGAAGAAAAGAGAATTCAGTATGATCGTAAAGAAGATATAATATCAAGTTCCTTCCATATGACACGCTACAAAATGTCCATTCCCTCTGTCATTGAAATCCGGCTCAACTTTATCACAGATATCCATTTTGTAGGGACACCGGGGATGAAATGCACATCCACCCGGAGGGTTCGTTGGGCTGGGAATCTCCCCCCCCAGAATCACTCGCTGTTTTTTTCTCCCCGGATCAGGCATCGGCACTGCGGAAAGGAGTGCTAACGTATAAGGATGAAGGGGGTGTTCGTAGAGTTCACGGTTTTCTGCAAGCTCCACAATCTTACCGTAATAAATTACGGCAATCCTGTCGCTCATGTGTCTTACGACACTGAGATCATGGGTTATGAAAAGGTACGTTAAATTAAATTCTTTCTGGAGATCTTTCAGAAGGTTCAATATCTGCGCCTGGATAGAAACATCCAGGGCTGAAACAGGCTCATCAGCAATGATTAATTTCGGCTTGAGGATAATGGCCCTTGCGATGCCGATACGCTGCCTCTGACCACCACTGAATTCATGAGGATACCGACCTATCTGTTCAGCGGTAAGTCCGACATAATCCATGATCCGGACGACTTCACCCTCCCTTTCTTTAATATCACTGGTCGTATTAATCAACAGCGGTTCTCCTATAGTGTCCCCCGCTGTTCTGCGGGGGTTCAGCGATGCATAAGGATCCTGAAAAATAATCTGAACCTTTCTACGATAATCTTTTAGATTCTTGCCTGAAAATTTAAATATATCCTCGCCTTCAAAAAATATCTGGCCCCCCGTGGGTTCTTCAAGTCTCATAATGAGACGCCCGAGGGTTGACTTTCCGCAGCCACTCTCACCGACGAGCCCGAGAGTCTCCCCCCGGTATATTTTGAGAAAAATACCGTCAACAGCCTTAACGACAGATTGGTGCCCTGATAACAATGCGGACTGTACGGTAAAGTATTTTTTTATTCCCTGTATATCAACTAAGACAGCTTTCATTCTCTCCTTATCTACTGGGCATTCATTTTGATACTAGACCGCTTATATATCTTGTTCAAGTAACTGCCCATTCTCCTTCAACCAAGCCTTTGCTTTTTCCATCGTCGGAGCTTGTGCGCGGACGATGTTCCAGAACCTGGACGTGTGGTTTGCTTCGATCAGGTGGGCGAGTTCATGGATGATGACGTAGTCGATGACAAACATGGGCGCCTTGATCAGCCGCCAGTTGTAACTGACGTTGTTCTTGACGGTGCAGGAACCCCAGCGGTAGCGATTGTCCACGATCTTGACCCCGGCAACATCGACGCCGAGTTCGCGGGCGTGACCCTTCACCCGCGGGACGATCTTTTCTTTGGCCTTGCCGACATACCATTCACGCAACGCCTCCGCCCGTTTCTCCCCCTGTGTCGCCGGAATAAAAAAGCGCTGGGCGAAATGAACTTCGGCCATTCCTATATTGATCACTTCAATGCGGTATTGCCGCCCCAGATAGAGTGCCGATTCGCCGCTGACCAGTTCCTTCCCCGGTGGATGGGGCAGATCCCGGTATTTCTGAGGGTGGCCCGTCTTCTCGTAAATCCATTGGCGCTTGGAGGCCACCACCTGCCGGATCTTTTCGTCGGATATTCCCTGTGGCGCATGCACTAAGATGCTTCGATTACGCTCAACGGTGATGGTCAGCTTGTGCCGTTTGGCAGATCTTTGAATCGTGTAAGCCATGTCCATTGTCACTATTCCGCGTAAAGAATGACGTCGTTTTTATTTTCGGCGAATTCCATAATCCGGGAGATGATATGGGCGCGGTTCCTTACAATACCGGGAAGCTTGGAGAATTCCGGAGCAAGCAGGATCATCTGAAGGTCCGCCCTCAGCTTTTGGCGGGCGGGGATGCTCTCCCAGAAGCCCGTGAGTTTCAGTTCCCGCTCCACCACGAGGAAGGACTGCTGCGTCAAATCAACCAGGTGGCTGATTTTATCTTCCGCACTCATCCTTTCCGCTATCCCAAGCGCCCCTTCCGGCAGTTGAACGCCGTCTTGCCCAAAGAATTCCCCGAAGATTTCTCGCTTGAACATCCGGAAGAGCGGCATCTGCTTCTTGCGGTGCAACCCATAGGTCGGTTCCTTGCCGACATCGATAATGCGCGCCCGCAGTTTCTCCAGTTCCTCGTAGATCTTGTTCCAGTTGTCGCGGAACTCCTTGAAAATCACCGCCAGCGCCTCCGCAAAGGAGGCTTGCAGATCGGGGTCGTCGTCCAGCTCGACATCGAGGTGGTGGCGAATGGCGTGCTCCACCTCCGCCGCCTTGGTCTTGGTGCGGCTCCGATTGCCGACCTGTTTCTGAAAATCCGCATCGAGAATGGAGATCGGCTCGACCTTTACCTCAATCCCCTTTGACTCCAGATAGGCATCGGTGATGCCGCGCAGCTTGGGCAGGATGCCTTTCATGCTCAGTCGCTCATCGCGGAAGTGTTTGGCAGCCATCACATTGATCGCGGCAAGGGCCTGGTAGTCGGCCATATAGTCAAGGGCCTGCCGGGCGGGAAAGACCACGTTCAGGCACTGAGTCAGATTCTTGAATGCCAGCATGTAATCGAAACGCAGATCTTCGTCATAAAAGAGATCAAAGAACGCATCGTGATCGGTCAGGTCCGTCAGACCGTGGTTTTTAAGCAGATCCATGACGGCGGCATGGCTGGCTCGTAGTTCACGCAGTTCCTCCTCGGGAAAGCTCAAGGTGTCGAGCACTTCCTTTTGTTCGCGCTCATCGTAGGTGTCGATGGCCTTCTTCAGGTGGTGGCCGATGCCCACATAATCAACCACGAAGCCCTTGTCCTTCATCTCACCGGCCACACGATTGACGCGGGCGATGGCCTGAAGAAGATTGTGGGCCACAATGACCTTGTCCAGATACATCACCTGCTCCACCGGGGCATCAAAGCCGGTAATGAGCATATTCATCACAATCAAGATCCCCATGTCCCCGGTGACACCTTCCTCCTCGCCCCCGAAGGCCATCTTGAAGCTTTTGATGCTCGCCTCGTGCCTGGAACTGTCCGAATAGGCCTTGAGATGAGGCAGGTCGTTGTGACTGCCGGAGATGATGAAATCCGTCTTCAGCTTACTCAGCTGGTCGAGGTCGAGCCTCCGTGGATTGGTCTGTTTAAGGTCGGCGAGGGCAGCCGCCAGGGCGTTGTCTATGTGCTTCTTGTAACGCACTGCCGCCTCGCGGGAGGTGGCCACTACTTGCGCCTTGTAGCCATTGGGAAATATATGGGTCAGGTAGTGGGTCACCATGTCTTTGGCCTTGGCCTCGATGGTGGGCTCGGCTTCCAGATAAGCGTCGCGGGAGCCGTAACCGAGAATCTTCAGGCGCTCTTGGAGGTTGTAGTCGCTGAAGACATCTGCGAAAGCCGTGTCCATGCCGGTCTGATCGGCCACTTCGGCGTTGTGGGTGCGGCCTTCGTAAACAATCTCCAGCGTCACGCCGTCATCGATGGACTGGCGCATGGTGTATTTATCGATGTAGTCGCCGAAAACCCGTTCGGTCTTGTCGATGGGCGTGCCGGTGTAGCCGATGCGGGCGGCGTTGGGGATGCCCTTGTCGAGATTGGCCCCGAGCATGGCGTATTGGGAGCGGTGGGCTTCGTCGGTCATCACCAGAATGTTCGGGCTGGCATTCAGCTCCGGGAAGGTCTCGGTCAGATCGGCTTCACGGAACTTATGGATCATGGCCATGACCAGATCCGAGGAATCCGAGCCCAGCAGTTCCTTGAGCTTCCTGATGCTGTCCGCCACCTTGACCGTAAAGTCGATGCTCCTGCTGGTCTCAGTTAGCTGGCCTTCCAACTGGGTGCGATCGGTCACAAAGACCACTTTCCAGCGAGAGAGCCGGGCATGACGATACATCTCCCGCACCATGAACATCATGGTCAGCGATTTGCCCGAGCCCTGGGTGTGCCAGATGATGCCGCTGCGCTCGCGCGGGGTTTGGCCCGTAAGCAGGCGCTTCACCGCCAGCTTGACGGTGCGGAACTGCTGGTAGCGCCCCACGATCTTGATCGTCTCGCCCTTGTCGTTGCTCGAAAAGAGGGTGAAGGTCCGGATGATATCCAGCAGATTGTCGCGGTCCAGCATCCCGGCGACCAGGCGCTGCTGATCGTTGGGGCCGCTGCCGCCGTGCTCCAGATCATCCACTGTGCGGGGATAGGGATCGGCCCAGCGGTAGAAGTGCTTCTCGCTATGGGTGGTGATGGTGCCGAACTTGGCCTCATTTCTGCAGGTGGCGATCACGATCTGGTTGTAATAGAAAAGCGGCGCACTGCCCTCTCCCTTCGCTCCGCGCTGCTCGCCATAGCGCAGTAACTGGTCGATGGCTTCGGGGATGGCGTCTTTGACCTTGGGCGACTTGCACTCGATCACCGCCACCGGCAGACCGTTCAGGAACAGGACGATGTCCGGAACGATGTGGTACTCGGTGCCCAGGATGCGCACCTTGAGCTGGCAGACGGCGATAAAGCGGTTGTTCTCCTGATGGTCAAAGTCTACAAAACATACGGTCGGGCTTTTCTCTCCCGTTCGGCGGTTCTCGCTGACACTGGTGTTCTCCAGCAGCAGGGTAAAGGCGTGGCGGTTGTTTTGAATTAATCCCGCACCGGGAAAGTTCGCCGTGAGCTGTTTGATCACCTCCTCCACCTGATCGTCTTCCAGCCAGTCGTTGATGACCTTGAGTTGCGCCCGCAGAACCGGCAGCATCACCACCTCTGTGAAGCTCTGGCGGTAGCTGTCACCGGGGTGCTGCTTGCCGTCAAAATCGATGACCTCCCAGCCCAGCCCGTCAAGCTGATCGAGTAGGGGCTTCTCGACGTGATTGCGCTCGTCGATCTTGATGTACTGTGGCGTTTTGTCCTGCATTAGATTTCCCCTTTGTTCAGCAATTGTAAGCCGTGCGCTGTCAGGCGGTATTTCTGATTGCGGGCGCAAATCAGACATATTACTTGGTCGCTTTGATGGTCGCTTTCTTGATCGCTCGCGTTTCGCACCTCCTGAATTTCACGGGGTTGCGCCAACACCCGTTTGCCGGACAGTACCGCCGTGACCTGTTCCAGCCTCAGCGAGTTGCCTTCGATTGCCAGCGATGCCTGAGTGGTTTTGATGCGGTTGCCGCGCCGCAGAACGGGAACAATAGCATTGTCAGACCCCTCCCGGAGATTACTCAAAGCCTCCCCAATCTGCTCGATACTATGCAGAATGCCGGGGCTTATGTAGCATGTCGGAGTGTAGCGGTCAGTCATTATATATCCTCCCTCCACAGAGGGTTCTTGGAGAGTGGTTGCGCTCGTTGTGCTTGATGTAATGGGGTGTTTTTTTTGTTAATGGGACCCTCGCACTATGACAAAAGGGGGCAATTCTATTGTTACACATTGTCTCAAAGATAATTAGAACCTGTCCTTTATTCCTCTGAGACAGGCCGCTCCCAAAAGAATGAACAATAATTTATACGGAAAGCGTCCCTTTTTCTCTTAACTTATCCGCTTCTGATAAACTCATCCTGAAGCTCTAATGCTCCCGGATTTAGCCGCTGGACAAGCCATGTGAGGATATCCAAAAAGGCTTCTTTAAGCGAGGGATCATCATGCAAGATTTTTCGATGTTCAGCCCAGAAAATGTGAAGCATGTTTAGTAGCGCTTCCTCAAGATACTTTTCTCTTGAGCCAAAATGGGTCTCGCCCGTCAAGACTTCGCGTACCCATAAGACACCCTTGGTTCGGAGCGGCCTTGCAGCGGGGTATGTCAAAAGCCTGCAGAAATTCATAAGGCTATGCTGCCCCTGCAGCCACCGTTTTCTCCAACTATCGTAATAAGGTTGAAGAGATTCCAGCGCTTTTTCAAAGCGGCCCTCCCCAACAATTCGGGCCTCAGAATCCATTCCCATAAGTTGGCAAATCACTTCCTCGCTATCATAGTATTGTTGTGAATTCGTTTCTTTCCATTTCGGATGATCCAAGACATAAGCGATCATTGTGGCCCAATGCCTAGTGAAATCTTCTAGACACTCCGCTGACTGCAAACAGGTTCTAAACCATGACATAAGGAAAAACTTCGGCCAATTATGCAGAGGTGGGCCGACATCGAAAAGGGGCTTCCAGAATTTAGAGGACTCATCGGGAATTGCTCTCTTCAAAATATGCGAGGAGAGAACCTCAAATACCCATAGGTCAAATTCATTAGGAATATTGTGATGGTCGTAGTATTCATTATCATCCTCTAGGGAGGCAGCTGATATGCTGAATTCCAAAAGAGCCAAAGAAATATCATCGATGAGTCCTAGCGGCAGATGAGGGTCGTTCATCTTTGCAGCGCTGAGCCATGACAGCGATTTTCTAAGCAAAGAGGGGTGCATCCCGCCGTTCCAAAGTAGTCGCTTCGGCACATATCCCGGATAACGCTTGCATTGCCTTCGGTGATACCGTCTTTCGTAAATGCGCGATCCAGCCTTAGCCAAACGCCCGACGGAAATGGGGGCAGAAGGTACCTTGCCGGCAACAAAATATCTAAAAAGTCTATCCACCCACCTTCCCCACTTTTCTATTTCTGCACTTTCATGATGTTCCATCGGCCGCAAATATTTCAGGGTTGTCCAGAGGAGACTTAAGTTGAGGAGGCGGGTGAATTCTTCTCCGAGTTTCTCACGCAGACGGAATGCGCGGGTAAGTGTACTGCCGGTTGCTTCCTCATGATAGGCCATTACCCCATGAGCTGCAACAAATCTTGCATGCTCATTGTCTGGTTCTTCTGTAAGAAGAAGAACTCCCGCTTCTCCGACAAATGCATCCCAATGCAGCCCGCTTATTGAATCCTCGCAATCAAACTGAGATGGTCGGGGTGGGTCAGCGAGAGTATCGAAAATATATTTGATGCACCATTCTTCCTTTTCCGGGAATTCTGTCAACCACTCCCTGTGGTGGAGGAATAAGACGGCAATGCCTCCGCAAAGCGCATCCACACGCTGGCTTGCCCTCTCGATTTCAATATCTTGCTCAGCCATGGTAGAGATATGCTGGATTTGGGACCAGAACTCTTCCAATTCAGTGCTGGATAGGCTTATTTCTCCATCCAGTATACGACGGCACTTCACAGGGAAAGAGAGTAAGAGCATTCCATCTTCGGATTTTTTTAAATTTGCAGAGGTTTCCTCCTGCATGTGCTCAGGCCACTGAAAATGGATTTCCACGTGCTTCTCGTCGCTTCCCTTTTTCAGCGCATAGTTCTTGGGATTGAAGCGTTCAGCGATGTATTTTGTCGCCTCCCGCGTCTCTTCGTCAGACGTCCATCGTACATACATCTCATTAAAAAAGTCCCTAACAGGTTGACTGCTAAAGAAGAGCCGTAAAGCTTCGTTGGAAAGATCAGCCTTACGATGCGAAAGGGTATGCCATGCGATGACCTGGTCGTAGATCTTCTCGCCGTGAGACACCCAATTCATCATAGAGATTCTCCAAACGTCACCATTCATGATGAGACTTTGGTCCCATTGATAGAATTGCCAGGCGCCGAGCAAGGGCAAAAGAATCCCCTCCAGTAGGGCGGGAGACTTCTTCCCTACAGTTAGAAGCAGCCCGGCGAAAGCCACTGACCGGCTACCTTCAAGAATTTGTCCGATCCATTCGTCTGCTTCTTCGCCCTTTTCAATCTTATCGTATAGCCATTTCTCCACAGCCATTAGTGCAGAAGATAATAGAGCAGTGTTAAATGTTTCGCCTCGGAAGAATCCGAAGACCCGGTGGTCACCACACCAGACCGCTTCTCCATCGGCGAGAGGAATTTGCACGCTCCAGGCCTGAGCCTTTCCTCCGTATCCTCGATGCTTTGACATCCGTTCACAAAATCTGTCTGTAGCAAAATTCACAAGCCGGATAATTGTATCCAAGGCGACTTTCGGATTGATTTGCAGGAAGACAAGAAAAGGGCCGCGAAAATACATCGCTGGCGTGCCGTCGTTGCCGAATTGAAGTCCACACCACTCATACGATGATATAGAGCCCTCTCTTTCATGGGAAGGATGCTCGATGGAAAGGGATAGAATAAGTTCTTGAGCAAGTGCCGGTTTTGCCGCCATAAGAGGCAACAGTGTCCACATATCAAGTGCACCCTTCTGGAAGGTATGGTCAACCATCGCCAGAGGTCCGTCTGGCCATGGATCTCTCAATGGTCCCAGTGCTAATATAGGCGTCGTAAGATAAGCCATTTCATTCATTCTTTCTTGATATGCGGGATCTGCGAGCTGTTTCTGTCGTTCTGCTTCCTTATTCAAGTAAGCTTCTTGACGTGCCAAAATGTCTGGCGACGGAGGACGACGCTTGGCCATTTCCAGCGCCCATTGGCCTATCTCATCGGGGATTTCGGAAGCAGCCAGAAATGCTGCTTTATATGCTACTTTTCCCGCTTCTCTTACAGGGGAATGTTCCATATCTTTCGCCTGTAATTCCCTGGCCAGTGCGCGCGCCATTTCCGCCACTTGCTTCCTCCGTGTCCAAGGTTTTTGCTTACCCTTGGCGATGGACATATTGCTTAACCATATGGTGCATATCTTGGCCAAGGGGATTGGAGCCAAATTAATGACATTCTCCAAATTCCGGTAAACCCAGTCCACAAAAGCCCACCAATAGATAAATATCGGCTCCCTCATAGTACTGGCGAGATAGCGTCGCATTTTTTCATCTTCCGGCGCTATGAGAAGAATCTGTCGGTCAGGAATTGTCGCCACATGGAGGAACCGGTTCAATAGACGTTGGAGGAGCTTGCCATTTTCTTTCACGATGATCGGCCAAATCTTGTCCAGATGTGTTGTTGAGTTTGTGGACAGAATCACGGCATCAAGAAGCAGGTCCTGTGCTGCTTCTCCTCGCGGCGATCCATCGGCAACCTCCTCAAGCAGTGCCGCCCACTCCGTTCCGGTTGAATCACCCTTGTCCAAGACTCGCTGTCCCACCAAGCGGATTGCCGTATTCCATTTCGGGTATGAAGATAATTCTCGCAGGCGAGGAGATAGTGGAACCTCACCCGCTAAACTGAGGTATCTGGCCCAATCGGCAGTCGAATCGTGGCGAAAAAAGACTCGCTCGTTACGGACGTTGATTAGCTTTTCATCGTCTTCAAGGGGTGCGAGAATAGCATGTTGCTCTGCGGACAGTCGAGAGAGTGCAATTCCCCTCCCGAAGGAATCGGCTTCTATCTCAGCGAGGAGCTTTAGTACTCCGCCACGTGCGTATCGGCCCTTGCCTGTTCCAAGCCAGCCTTCCCAAACCCAATCAACGACCTGTGCCGCACTTGTCCATGCTGCTCCTGCTTCAGGCGGCTTAATTCTTGCCTGACTCGCCACGTGATCCAGAAGCTTGAGATTGGTCAGAATATCGGGAAGTGTGGGGCTATAGGCTATGGGCAGAAGGCCAGGCATACAGGAGAGCACGCATTGAACATCCTTTTTTGAAGGTCCTGATGCTTGTATTACTTGAAAATCATCCAATGACACCCCGGAGCGGCGAAGGTTAAAGGCGACCTGATCCCAGCCTTCTGGTTGTGAAATGAGAAGATAACTCCAGCCGGTCCGGTGACCGGCTTCTTTTGTGGCGCGCATCACGTGGGCCATATTGGCGATGCCCTCATTGGTGAGGGATTCCATTGCATCCACAACCAAAAGGATTCGCAGTCCTTTGGCATTAGCAAAAACAGCGTGAAAGGTATGGCGCAGGCCAAGCGACCTCTCGGTTTCAACTAACGTCGGTTTATTTAAGATTTCGGCAGTCAACCATATGAAACGTGAAAACAAACCTGAATTCATGGCGATTCGTTTAGCCAGTGCTGATTTGCCGCAACCGGAAGGGCCTATGAAAATGGCTGCGCCTTTTTCCTGAAAGACTACATTAAGCATTTTCTTGTCAGGACCGAGAGTCAAACACACTGTGTTTGCAATATCGTCCCTAATGCGGGCAATTGCATCACAACTTGCATCCTCAAGAGTTTGCCAGTCTTCTTCAGTCGATATTATGGCCTTGTGGACTTCACCAACTAACCGGTTAGTATCTTCGATCTCTCTCCGATCGAGAATATCTTGAAGCGCCGGTTGTTCCTTCAGTGCCTGTAAGATGAAATCAAGGAAATCGGCGACTGCTTCTTCAACCCCATCTGGTAACGATACATGGAACTGAGAACTATATGCTGCAGCAATGCTTGCGGGATTAGGATATTCATGACGCGTCAGATATTTGCTTAACTCAGGACCTGCGTAGTTTTCCAAGAAAGCCTGATCGAATAATGAGGCAGCAAAGTTACTGTACTTTTTTGAAAAAAGCTCATAACCTTTTCCTACAGCAGCGTCGAAGGCCTTTTTGATCGCAATATTCTCATCTGTAGACTCGGTGGCATCAGTAAGCTTTTTCCACAACCATCCCCCGAGAATTCCGACGACTATTTCCGGTCCCATGATGTCGCTCCTTGGAACATGAAATCTACATTAATCATATTGATATATCTATTATTTCTTTTCAGGCAGTTAGCCTTCTTGGACCTGCCAGAAACGGATTCCCATGGCTCCACCTTGGCAGGCGGGGCATAGGCGTTCGTGCATGTCGCTCCCATTTGCCCCATAAACGTGGCCGCAATAAGTACACTCAACCTTATAGGCATACTGGTTGAAGTCCGAACCCAAGACACCGCGATGGCCACCACATCTTTGGCCATGATCGTTTACTTTCCCGATCTGCACGGAAAGGCCATTTCCATTTTGCCAATGCCAGTCTTGCCCTTCAACTTTCATGATGGTTCTCCCTGCCTGCCGACCTTGCAGGCGTGAATGTCCCAGATGGCAATGTCTTTTACAGTCATAGAAGATCTCCTATTAATTATCCAAAAGTGCGGTGACACGCTTTTCCCCCGTTAACAAGTCTTGCATGAGAGCGGCTTTAAGGGAGCGGAGTTTATGCAGTCGATTCCTAACTGCTACTTCGCCATAGTCAACAGCTTGTAATTGGCTCTCAATGCGGGTCTGTTCCTCAATTGATGGCAGAGCGACCTTGATATCCGATAGAATGCCTGTATTTAGATTGGGCATTGTTGAACCTACGGCGCTTACAGCAACCTGCAATTGGCTTGAATGAAATCTGTATGTATTTGCTGTCCATCTTGGTGAAAGCACCTTGACGGGTGGTCTCATAAGCAGGCATCCAGTACCGCACAGCCATCCTCGTTCTTTTTCGCCTATGACAGCGCACCTTGATAAATCGCCACGTCTGGCAAATACCAAATCACCCAGAATCATGCGGTGTCTTGTAAGAAATTGGGCTTTTTTCTCAGTTATCTGTGCAATATTAGCGGTTGAAATGCCGTTTGAAGCAATGTCCTGGGGCATTACCACAGGAACACCGTCAGCTACATACTCATAAGAATGGAGCTGACTTCCAAACGGCCCTGTCTGGAGGATCCCTCCGTATTTTCCTGTAATCTCCCCGAATGATTTTATCTCCCACTCCACCGGAATCCGCCCCAGCGGGGAGTTTTTAAATTGGTGGGTTTTTTCGGAGCGGAGGTTGCCGTGTTCGTCGATGCCGCGGGTGAGGAGGTCCTGCATCAGGCCGGTCTTGATGCGCTGATGTTTGGCAATCAACGCCTCGGTTTGTTCAATCGCCCGATCCACCGTCGAGAGAATATCGGCGATTTTGGTTTGTTCGGATAGTGAGCCTGGATACTTAAATGTTATCTTTTTCAGCTTTTCCTTGTTTAAAGTCGCCCCCTTGATTGCCTGATCCACACCCTGCAAAAGGTCCCAATGATGAAGACCATGGAATAAATAATTTGTGTTAATCTGATCTGAGTTTAAGCCTGCAATTGCCTCATTCGTATAGAGAGGCACACCAGCAAAAGCAACTCGGCCAATGCTTAACTTGAAACTGAGAAGGACGGTTCCCGGATTCTGCAATTTCACATTAGAATGCTTAACCCCAGAATCTGAGATATGTTCAGCAGTATCAGTAATTACAGTTTGATTAAGGTCTCTGATAGATACCCAGTGATTCGACGTATCCTTCGATGCATCCCAGAAGTCTGGATTACTACGGGATGGAGTTCCACCAATCTCAATCGAGCATAATTCGCCGAGCCGACCTGTTTTCCACCCTTCCACAGCGCTCATTTCACTTTTCCCCCTTCAGCCAGCTTCGCGATGAGGTCGCGCCCTTTCTGGGTAAGCCGGTATTTCTGTTTGCTGCTTGTGGGTTTGCCGGGGATTGTCATTTCGATAACATCGGCAGTTAGCGCCGGAATGAGATAAGCCTCCCTGAAGTAGTCTTCATGCCGCATGGCCAGAGCCTTCTGGATGTCTGTACGTTTCATCTCTCCAACCAGTACCGTCAGGAGTTTCTTTACTTCCCCGGTAACTTCCCCAGTGACTTCCCCGGTTATCCCGCCTACGGCCTTAAAGGCCAATTCAGGCTTTCTTCGGATAGTAACGACAAAGCAGTCCGTAAAGGCAAACTCAGGCTCGTCAAGGCCGACATTGCTTGAAAATGTCCCCTTTGTCCCCTTTGTGTCCCCTTTAGAAGTCGCCGTTAGAATGTCCCGTTTGTCCAGTTTATGTCCACTTTCCAGTTGAGAAGCATTCATATTATATCTATCCTGTTTACATTGGGCTTCCATACACCATGAGCCCTTTGAGCCCTTTGTGAGCCCTTTCCGATGAGTGGCACATTCCTGCAACACTTGAAAATGGCCCCTTTGGCCCCTTTCTTAAGACGGGTCATGAAGGGCATTTCAATCCGCCAAACCAGATTTCGCCCCCAAAGATTTCTTGAGGCATTTAGGGCATATCTGAGGCATTAAGAATGCTGCTCGCCAAGGGGCATATGAGTCATACTTGAGGCATACCCTTAGCCTTCACATAAAAAGCTCCACGGCGAGTTCCATGACGATCAAGAATGCCCTTTAATACCATATCTTCCAAATCGCGAGTCGCCGTTTGCCGGCTTACACCGGTCTGTTCCTGATAAGTTCCACTTGTGATACGCCCTTCCGACCGAAGAAGGGCAAGTCCCATGATTTGCCGTTCATTCAGATTGAATTTGGCCAGCACATCCGGAGTCAACCAGTCCCGCCAGAGAGTAATAACGAATGAACCACTGCGTTGCTCGAATTGTGGCTCCGGCAAACCTGCTTCCCTGCAAAGTTCGATCATACGCTGAGTGCCTGAGCCCGCTTTTCGATATATCGCGTCAGGTAAAGCGATTCGGCAATAAGAGGGTTGTGAGGCACCGAAGGGTGGTCATGGCGCAAATCGTCGAATGTCAACGTGCCGGGCAGCCTACCCGGGTTCCAGACTTCAAGACGGTTGGAAAAGAGACGAACTTCAACAGATGCGTTGCTGTGATAATCCCTGTGGGCAACAGCGTTAACAATTGCCTCACCGATAGCGTCTGGTGGAAGCTCGTAGGTGGCAGGCGCGACATTGCTCTCTGCACGGATACCTACCGCCCGATTGATCTTGGCAAGGACAAAGTCGCGCGCCTGATCGGCCTGCTCAAAGACATCTCCGGTATAGATCTGCTGGGAGGCGAAGGGGCGGCGATATTCGTCGCCGTGGCAGTGCACGCATTTGGTTTCAGCCGTGCGGTGAAAACGCTGGGGGGCAGCTCCGAAGAGAAGCAGAGCCGCATTTGTCGGTTTTCCCTTTTCCGACAGGTTCAGATGGGTGAGCAGGGCCTGCGTCGTCGTGCTTTGCTTGAGGGGGAAATTGCGTTCCCGGCGAGCAGTTTCCAGAAACCACTCGATACGCTTACGGGAAAGGTGATGAAAGGTAGCGCCAGCACAGACGGAGGTATCAAAGGGTGGAACACGCAGGGCACCCAACCCGTCGAGGTAATCCACAAGACTGGCATAGACTTCGGACGTTAGGGCACTTAAGTTTTCGATACGGCGTCTTATCAGCTCGGAGCTTGCGTTACTGACCAGTTGCCGCATTTTTGGCGCACGCTTCTTTTCGTCCGATCCCCAGACATAGATAAGCCGGGTTTTCCGATGTTTGCCGGCATAGTTGTATTCGTGTTCGGTAGGAGAGACGCCATCCTTATCCTCGTTGCCGTAGTCGTAACCAAAGATTCCCAGATAGATGTCACACCGTTTCACTTCTTCCAGGTAAACCTGGTCGGCACGGCGGTCTTTCGCCGGAAGTTCCTCAAAAAGGAAAACCTCAGAGATGAACCGATGGAGAACAGCGTCACCTGTGAGGAACGCCTTCAAGTCTAGACGAACTTGCTGAAACTCCTTTTGAACACTGCTAACGAATATCTTAAGCTTCACTCTTCACTTTTTCTCCATAATAACCGAGGGCTTCGAGGAAGCCATCGAGTTTCCGCAGGGTTTCGGAACGCTCCCGCTCCAGTTCACGGCTGGAGACGGCGTACTTGCCCAGAGATTTTCCACCATAGCAAACAACCCACGCTTTTCGGCATTCAGATAGCGGTTTATCTCGTTGTGGGTCAAGACATTCATCCTGCGATCCACGCCGCCGCCGGGGTGAGCATGAACTTTTCCAGAGGAATGCCGTCGCCGCCGGCCAGCAGTTTCCGCTGCGGTTTGAAGGTCTTGTCAAAGGCGACCATGCCCGGAAGTCCTACTTTACGTAAGCCGCTCTTGACCTCGATGGCGACCACGGTCTTGCCGGAACGCAGGATAAAATCGACCTCCCTGCCACGCTCGCGCCAGTAGAACAATTCGATGCCCGTTCCCGTGGCGCTGTTGATCAGATGCGCCCCAACCGCCGATTCCACCAGTCTGCCCCAAAACTCCCGATCCTTTCGCGCCTCATCGAAGGTAAGCCGAGATTGCGCAGTGATGAGCGCCGTGTTCAATACCTGAAGCTTGGGGCTCGATGCCCGCTCGCGGACCTGATGCGCGGCAAACTTTTGCAGGCCGGTCAGCATGCCGGCGCCGGCCAGCAGTTCCAGGTAATGGGACAGGGTCGTCGTATTGCCCGCATCCTGGAGCTGCCCGATCATTTTCTGGTAGGAAAGTATCTGTCCGGAGAAGGAGCAACCGAGTTGAAAAAGGCGCCTGAGCAGGGCGGGTTTGTCGACCCGCGTCAGGAGCAGGATGTCTCGGGAAAGGGTCGTCTCGATGAGTGCATCGATGATGTAACGCGACCAGCGTTGTCGGTCGGCGATCAGGTCGGCCGCTCCGGGATAGCCGCCGAAATAGATGAAGCGGTCAAGATCCCACCCGAAAGCCTCCCGCATTTCGGCGTATGACCAGTGAATCACGGGAATGATCTCAAACCGGCCGGCGAGGCTTTCGGTCAGCCCCCGCTGAATCAGGAGCGGCGCCGAACCCAGGAGGACGACCTTGAGGGATATACGATTGTGGGTGTCGCTGTCCCAAAGCCTTTTTACAACCTCGGACCAGCCGGTGACCTTCTGGACCTCATCCAGAACCAGGAGAGCCCCGCCCTTGCCCCCCGTCTCGGCAACCAGGAGCCTCCCCGTTTCCCACTGCTGCTCGATCCATGCCCGGCTCTGGAGGGTGGGCTCGTCCGCGGAGGCGTAGTGGACCGGGATTAGGTTCTCGTCTACAACCTGGCGCACGATCGTGGTCTTCCCCGTTTGCCTCGGCCCGGCGAGGACCTGGATGAACCGGCGCGGTTCCTGCAGCCTCTTCACCAGCATATGATACATGGAGCGATGATACATCCCTGCGAACCTCCTGAATGAGCGTCACGGATAAAGCGTGATTTACAATTTACTCAATACGCTGAGTGATTTTACTCACAAAATTACGTGATGTCAAGCACGGTTTACTTACCAGGGCGCCTCTCCAGCAAAAGGATGCCGGAATCGCTGTTTTTGTCTTTGCCTAAGATGTCTTGGCTTCCAGATAGCCCAGCCTTTTCAGAAACCCATCAAGTTCCTTCAGGGTTTGTGCTCGTTCTTCTTCCAGTTCACGGCTGGAGACGGCGTACTTGTCCCAGAGGTTTTCCACCACAGCAAACAACCCGCGCTTTTCGGCATTCAGATAGCGGTTCAGCTCGTTGTGGGCGAGGTCGTAGAGCTTTTTCAGGATCAGACTGCGGGCTTCCTCCTCGATGAGTTGTCCGCCGATGGCGGTAAGGATCGCGCCGGTTCTGGCAAGACGTGCTTCGAGGGCGGCTTTGTCCTTGTTCAGGGCGGTAATTTTCTTCTTATCGTTTTTGTTGTTATTATCGAGGCTCGTCAGTTGGGCGTCCACCTGCCGGATCAACTCCTGGCTCTCGGCCTTGAACTCGTCGCCGCCCAAGCGCTTGAGTTGGAGTTTAAGTTCCAGTTCGTCGGTTCTGGCTTTCAGCACTGCCTTGCTGTCTCTGATGCGCTTTTCAATGGCTGTGATGATTTTTTCCTGTCCTTGCAGGGTTGCAAGCTCCTTACGGGCAGAGTCGCTGGAACTGCCTTGAAGGTCGTCGATCAGGTCCTTGAGGGCTTTTTTTATGACGGCAGCGGTGACGGTTTCATCTTCTTCCGGCTCATAGGCGGCCACTTCCTGCGCCGTTTCCACTGCCTCGGCCAGTTCGCTCTGGGCCTCGCTGATCTGTGCCTCCAATGTTTCAATCTCATCAGCCTCCACCTGGAAGAAGGCGGCGAGCAGGTAGTTATCCGGAATCAAGCTATGGTGCCAGCCGGTGGAGATGATGGTTTTTAAGTCATAACGGATTTGCTGCCACCAGTTCACAAACACCCCGGCGCTCTTGAACTCATCGAGCACGTTCAAGGGTATGAGCTTGTCTTTCAGAGTGGTCAGCAGTTCGTGGCGGACTTCGGGCATTTTTTTGCCGTCCTGCAACCCGGCAAAGTCTTCGCGGGCCACTGCCCACCAGGCTTCCAGGGCTTCGTGGTGAGCGGTGATGACCTGCAAGAGTGCGGGGTCGGCTTCGAGCGTGGTCTTGATGGCGGGTTTTGTTTCAATCCCTGAGCGGAAATCGAGGTAGCCGGGGCGCTGCCCCAGGGCACCCTCTCTTCCGCCTGAGGCGGACTTCACCTTGTCGGGCTGGAAGAGGGTATCCGGTTTTATCCCGAAGCGGGCAAAGTCGGCCGCGCGGGCAGCGACCTCGGCCTCGGGAATGCCGCCGATTAGGTGGGCCTGCACATCCTCCGGTTCCGGATTGGGGGTATTGTCCACATAGCGGCGGATGTTGAGGTTGTAGTCATGAGTTTCGACGATCTCGGCCTTGTCCACCAGGCGGCTGTATTGGGGAATTTCCCGCTTATGGGTGAAGACGAAGTCGATTTTTTCGATGTCTTCGGGGCGCAGTTTGTTCTGGGCCTTGCCCTCGGCGTATTCGCGGTCGGCATTGATAAACAGCACCTTGTCCTTGAGGGCTTCGGGCTTGTTCTTGTTGGCCACGATGATGCAGGCGGGGATGCCGGTGCCGTAAAACAAGCCGGGCGGCAGGCTGATGATGGCCTCGATCACGTCGTCATTGATAAAGATCTCGCGAATCAGCTTTTCCTTACCGCCGCGAAAGAGCACACCGTGGGGCATGATGGTGGCCATGTGGCCGCGCGGCTTGAGGCTGGCCAGCATGTGTTGCACGAACATCAAATCGGCTTTTTTGCCGGTCTCGGGGCACCATTCACGGAAACGGGTGGGGAATTTCAAGGTGGCGCGGCTGTAATTCTGCGAGAAGGGCGGATTGGCCAGCACGCGGTCGAACTTTCGCACCTGACCGTTTTCCAGGATCAGCGGGTCCTCCAGGGTGTCGCCGTTTTCGATGGTAAAGCGGGTGATATTGTGAAGAATCATGTTCATGTTGCAGATCGACCAGACGGTGCCGTTGGAGTCTTGGCCGTACAGAGCCAGATCGTTGGGATCTTGCCCCTGCTCCTCCACATATTGGTGTGATTGAATCAGAAAGCCGCCGGACCCGGCCGTAGGGTCGTAGATCTCGTTGCCCGCCTCGGGCTTGGTAATCTGCACCAGCAGGCGCACCACTTCGGCGGGTGTGTAGAACTCGCCGCCTTTCTTACCCGCGCTGTCGGCAAAGAACTTGATCAGGTATTCGTAGGCCGCGCCCAGCAGGTCGGGAAACTCGAAGTTGTCATTAATCAGGACGAACCGGGGCTGGTTGAAGTGGTCCAGCAGATCCTTCCACTTCTGGTCGGGGATCTTGGTTTTGCCTTTGACAGCGTTGAAATCGATGTTGTTTTTGAGAACCCCGGCAAGAGCGTCATTTTCCTCTTCGACGGCGGCAATTGCCTTGTTGAGCATGTTGCCGATGTCGTGCTTCAGGTCTTTCAGGGCCGGAACCAACTCACCATTCTGGTCGATCCAGGCTTCATGCCAGCGGGCGCGCACCGGAACGAAAAAGGTCTCGCCGTAGGCGGTCTTCTCTTCCAACAGTTCGTTGATGAGGTCGGGCTGATCCTTCAGATGGGCGAAGTCTTTCTTCCGCAGTTGCTCACGCTTGCGGTCGAACTCGTCGGAGAGACGTTTGAGGAAGAGCATGCCGAAGATGAATTCCTTGAATTCCGAGGCGTCCATCTTGCCACGCAGAATATCGGCAGACTTGAAAAGGAAGGATTCGAGCTGGGAGAGGGTGATTTTTTCCGTGGGCAAAACTCAATTCTCCAGTGCAGTTCTATTCACATGAAAGACAGAACCGGATTGTTTGACTCTATTTGACCGGTTTTTCTGTATGCTGTAGGTTGAGGTACGTTTTCTCCGTTTATCGTAGGGTTTTCTTGCAACAGCAAAATATCTTAACAATTGCGGTTTGCAATGTTGCATACTTCTCATAATCAGTCAACATTGACTTAGGGATGACTACAGCATTCCTCTTGAAAGGGAATAAACTTTCAATCCGCAGCACTTTTCATCCCGAAAACACCTATCCTGAAAACTGCACCCCTTGGGTAGATCGTACAAACTCGGAACGACACCAGGTATTACTTTCAGGTATTCACCCTGCCCGGAAATGCCGTCTATCTTTGGGATTGATTCCATGAGACCCACTGTATAGGGATGTAATGGTCTACCGAGGCAGAAGCCATGATCCCTCCTGCCTCATCGCTTAATCAATCATAATTCTTTACCGAAATCAGCCTGAAATGCCTTCACGAGCTTCGCTCCCCAGTCGGCTCCGACCGGTTCAAGCCGGCCGAAGAAGAACCGCATAACCGGCGGCTCTTCGACAAAACGGAGCCCTCCGATGAGGTCCTTGTGCCGGTGCAGCCAGGCCACACGATCCGCGACGTACTCGATCTGCCCCAATGTTACCGCCCGGCGCGGAATTGCGATACGCACCAGCTCCATTCTGGCCGTGACTTCCTTTCCGGTTTTGGGATCGCGATCCTCGGACATCGTCCCGCGCTCAACTCCTCGCGCACCTGAGACGAGATACATGGCCGCATTCAAGCATTCCGCCGGATATTGGAGCGGCGGGATATCCGGAAGAAATTCGCGCGCATCGACGTGACAGGCCAACCCGCCCGGCGGGGTGACTACAGGAACGCCATATTCCTGTAGGCGCTCGGCGAAATAACGAATGAACTCCGGACTGCTCCCTGCCACCTCCGGATCGGTCATCTCCTCCAGACCTACGGCCAATGCCTCAATTTCCTTCGTGGACATGCCGCCATATGTTGAAAAACCTTCATATACAGGAAGCCAGACCATCAACTGGTCAAACCATTGCTTGTTGTTCGTCGCGATGAGCCCGCCTCGTGCGCTGCCGCTTTTGCGTCCCGACATATAGAGAATGTCCGCGTAGCCCATCATTTCCTTGAGAATCTCGCGTAGCGACTTGTCGGCATAACCCTTCTCACGCTTCTTGATGAAATAAGCATTCTCACCCACGAGGCTGCCGTCGATGATGAGCGGTACGTTGTTTTCCGATGCAATTTTCTTCACTTCCCTGAGGTTCTGCATCGAAAAGGGCTGACCGCCAATGAGGTTTGTCGTCGCCTCCATTCGAACAAATGCTACTTTACCGGCGCCGAGCTGCTTAAAGACTTTCTTGATCTTTTTGATATCAATGTTCCCCTTAAATTGCGCGTCCCCTTTGGGCACGAATGAATCGTCCGGCACGAGGTCATGTATTCTGGAACCTACGAGTTCCACATGAACACGGGTTGAAGGAAAGTGGTAGTTGTTCAACACCTCCTGGCCGGGCTTGAGTAAAACCTTAACAAGCAAATGCTCGGCGGCGCGGCCCTGATGGACGGGCAGAGTGTATTCGTATCCAAAAACATTCTTCACTGCTCGAGCCAGTTTGAAGAAACTCTCGGAGCCTGCGTAGGCATCGTCAGCGACCATCATCGCGGCGAGCTGGTTATCGCTCATCGCATTGGTGCCGCTGTCGGTCAGCCAGTCAAGGAAAACTTCTCGTGACGGCAGCAGGAATGTGTTGTAGCCGACCTCACGGATACACTTCAGCCTTTCCTCTGAGGGGAGCAAATTCATCCTCTGCACAATCTTGATCTTGTGCATCTCAACGGGGACTTGCCGACCGTTGGACAATGTTATGATCATGGGTTTCTCCTTTCGACATGAATTAATGGTGATTGACAGATACTTTCTACGGGGAGTGCCTAACTTATAGAATAGGGGATTATGTTCTTATGTGTCAAGATAATTCATTTTCCGTTATGCGCTGTGATCGTTTGACGGCATCCATGGGAGAGAGTCCCATCGGGAATCCGAAAACCTGTTAAATGAAAGAATTGCTGCTTTGCCATGAATACAAAGACTGATGATTTTATGTAATTTATCAAAGGTCTAAGACCGTGGGCATCGTATAGTTTATTGAAAGAAATGAGTCGGTTTTTTGAAGAAATATACAACACTTCGAATGGCAATTCTTGAGGCTGATCTTGGCGAAAGTCGTATAAGGCTGGACTTTTGTTCACCTACTTATCTACACCTGGCTGTATCACTGAGAATCAATGAATACCGTTTGTACTGGTGAATATGATTTCATCTATTTTCTATCCAACTCTTCCCTCACGGCCAGTCCCAGTTTCTCGATGACATAGGGCTTTCTCACGTATGCCCCCGCACCGAGGGCCTGCGCGGCATGCACCCGATCCGACTCCGAAAAACCGCTGACGATAATCGCCTTTTGTTTCGGGTGAATCTCAAGGACACTCCGGTGGGTGTCCAGTCCGTCCATGCCGGGGTCCATAATCATGTCAAGAACCATCAAGTCAGCTTGGTGCTCCTTTAAGTACGCTACTGCCTCTTCACCGCTGGAGACAGTTGTGACGTTGTAATTGAGCGTCTGAAGCATTTCGGCAGCCAGATCGCACTGACCCTTGACATCATCCACAATGAGAACGGATTCGCCATGTCCCATGTATTCAGAAATGGCTACAGCAACAGCTTCAGAGGAGATGTCTTCCCTTGTCACCGGAAAATAAAGGGTAAAGGTGCTTCCTTTTCCCTCTTCACTCTGAACGTTAATGTATCCATGATGATCCTTCACCGTACCCCAGACCACCGCCAATCCCAATCCCGTTCCGCTTCTCCCCATCACCTTCTTCGTGTAAAACGGCTCAAAGATGCGTTTCAGATCGGCTGCGGGTATGCCTTCACCCGTATCAGACACGGAAAGGACAACATAGTCCCCATCCCTTACCTCGTCATATCCCTGAAGTGGCTTGTCCAGATATTGATTGGCCGTTTTGATGGTCAGGACGCCGCCCTTCGTCATAGACTCGCTCGCATTGGAAACCAGATTGAATAATGTCTTAGCAAGATGTACAGAAGAACCGGAGATGTTCAACAGGTCCGGCTCAAGATCGGTCTTGATCCGAACGGAAGAATGATAGGAAGACAGATTCTCAAACTCCGGTAACTGCTGAAAATCAGAGATGATGCTATTCAGATTAAGTACGTTTTTGCTAGGCACTCCCCTTCTGGCAAGGGTCAGCAGGTCCTGCACAATCGCGGCAGCCCTCTCGCCTCCTTTCATAATGTTCACGAGACGGGGTCTTATCGGGCTTGACTCATCCACACTGTTAAGGATCAGTTCCGCATATCCAACGACAACGCCCAAGACATTGTTGAGATCATGAGCGACGCCGCCCGCCAGGGTCCCCAGGGCTTCCATCTTCTCCGCACGCTGCAGACGCTCTTGCAGGCTTCGCTTTTCCTCTTCCGCCTGCTTGCGCTCGGTGATGTCGCGGATGGACTCTATGGCACCGATGACATTACCCATGTTGTCATATAAAGGTCTGGCTTTCCCCGAGAGGACACGATTTTGATTGTTTAGAGGCACATCAGCCTCAGTAAAAAGAATATCTCCTTTTTTCTCGATAAACCGATATTTCTTCACAATCTCTTCATTCGTTTCAAATACTAGGTCAATCAGGATCGGCCTCCGAGTCCCATAAAACGGTAAGGAATATTCATAGTTCCCTTTTCCTAACATATATTCGGTTTTGACACCGGTCATCTCTTCAATGGCCCGGTTCCATGTGATGACTTTCCCCTCTCGATCGATAGCAAAGGTTGCATCAGGCAAAAAATCAATGATCTCAGACAGCCGTCGTTCCGATTCCCGGAGGGCTTCCTCCGCCCGCTTTTGATCCGTAACATCTTTGATTGTTCCCTGATAACCGATTACCTCCCCATTTTTATCCTTTTTGAGAACTGATGTAACAAGAGTATTGATGATACTGCCATCTTTTTTTCGTAAATTTACGGGAAAGTCCTGACAAAATCCTTGCTGCTCAATAATCTGTGTATGCCTGTGTCTATCCTGTTCATCTTGATATAAATCTGGTATCCTTACTTGTTGTAATTCGTCTCTGCTTTCATAACCCAAAAGCCACACAGCAGCATCATTAAAATCTATAAATCTGCCATCTTTGGAAGTAATAAAAACGCAATCTCTTGATGTCTCAAAAAAAGCACGAAACTTTTCTTCGCTTTCCCGTACCGTTTCCTTCGCCCTCACATTGAGTATGATGGTGAAGGCCGCACCGCCGAGCAGCACGAAAGCGATAACGCCCATTGTCGTGAGGAGATATTGGGGAGTCAATTTACCCACGACGTTCGACGCGGTAATTAAACGCAGCATGTGAAACGGTGTACCGCTAATAGGCGTTTTTACCCCTATCCATGATTGCTTCTCTCCATTCAGATCCTGAAATTCGAAAGGTTCACCAAGCGTGAGCGCGGCCATATTGGGCAAGCTGGAAATTTGCGAGGGAAAAGAAACTCCTACAGATTGGAAGGTCTTTCCCTCATTGGTGATGAGACTGCTGATATCGCTTGGAGATCCTCCTTCACCGAGGATGTTTTTATAGAGGGTTTGCGGTTGAATCCAGGCAATGATTTGACCGGTATAGTGGTTTTTAAAGAAGTAAGAAAGAGAAGCTACAATTTCTCTCCCACCATCAATGGAGAGGATCGCCCCGTCCCGGTACTTCGGGACAAGAAGTTCCTTCAATCCCTCGCGCATCACTTTATGACCAGTCGTGGTTAATGTATCCACAAGTATCGTGCCGTTCCTTTCGATCAGCATAATCCTCGAATAGACGGCATCGCTACCGAGTTTCTTTCGATTCACGAGATACTGGAAGCGCTCCCGAATGGGAAGCAGACTATATTTGAGCCCATATTCCATACTCATGCCAAGGGCTTTATTTTCGAAGAACACGGATATCTCGCGGCTGAGGGCCAGATTGATGAGGTCATCCTTTCGGTCGGCAAAGAAAAAGCCGACCGAGGCAACCCTTTTTTCTGTTTCCACCTTCATGTTTTTGAGGTTAGTTCCGCGGAGATCGACGGCAAAACGGTAGTTCATGAATAAAAGAAAGAAGACAAAGGCAACAGCCGCCACAATTACACAAAGAATCAACAGATTACGGTAAAATGCTGGAATCAGGTTTGACGTTGTTTTTTTCATTCCGGTAACTCTCATTTATTTCTTCTAAAAAATTCTGAATCATAGTCAAATACGTAGGGATAATATTTCTTCACGATGCGTTCATAGGTTCCATCCTTTTTTATCTTTCGTATGAATCTGTTAAATGCCTCCCGAAGCTTCGGCGAATCCTTGGAAAAGGCCGCTGCCATGTCTTGTTTCTCACTCACCGGGCCGATGACTTTGATTTTCCCGGGCCATTTTTGGAGGGCAACCAGGGCGTCAGGGAGATCAAGGAGCGTCAGATCCGCCTCGCCTTTGATCACGGCTGGGGCAATGTCATTCAGAGAACCAGGGAAAAGCTTGATCTTGTCCGTAATTTTTTCGAGGCCATAGAGGGAGGGTTCAAGGCAGGTCCCTGCTTTGCCGAGCAGGGGCTGACCGGCGATGATTTTTTTTACCGCTTCGATGTCCTTTTCTATATTTCCGCTAGACTTAATGGGCTGTACCGAGGAGTCAGCTCGGGCTACTAACCATACAAGGTTGGGGAAGGTTGGGACGGAGAAATCTACAGCCTTTTTTCTCCAAGGAAGAACGGTAAGACCGTTCGCGGCCACGTCGCCCTTGATCGGTACCTGAGCAACCATTTCGATGTCGTCGCCCTTTGGTTTTACTTTTTTCCCGGTCAAGTCACCAAAGATATCGCCCCAGTCCGTCTTGACATACTCATACCGGACCCCCAGATATTTTGCAAAAAGGGTCATAAGCTCAATGTCCATGCCATCGCCGGCCCCGGTAACGAAGTTAGCATAGGGAATGCCTAAATGGCGGAGGACACCCTTCTTTTTTACGTCCTTCAGATCTGCCGCCATGAGGACTCCAGAAATGAAGGCCGTTGTCACAACTATCGTGAGAATAAAAACTAACTTTTTTACATAATCCTTATTCAAAATCCTTTCCATGAAGATATCTCCTTTTTCTGAGTCGTATAGACCGGTTTCTCCCGATACTACAGGTTGAGGTTTGTTTTCTCCGTTGATATTTACATCATCCATATCACAATTACGGATGAAAAGAACATCATTGATTGCCTTTCGAAGTCCTGCATTTTTACCGAGGTTGATGATTTGTGGATAACAGGAAGACATCCACTTTCCCCTTGGATGAAAAAATAAACATTAAGGAATCGAATGTTTCCAATGGTATTCAATAAACTGACCCGATCATCATTTTGTTACGTATAGGCATTTGAAGCCTGCAAGGCTGCGATAAAGGTAGATCTAACGACTACGGAAGTGCGCATGAACCGGATGAACCCTAAATATAAACGTTCACTCATAAAGCCAGCAGCGTACTTTATGCCCGAATGATTTTTCTTTTAATTGCGGTTCCGCTTCCCTGCAAATTTCCATTGTATGGGAACACCTATCCTGAAAACTGCATCCTTTGGGTAGATCGTACAAACTCGGAACGACACCAGGTATTACTTTCAGGTATTCACCCTGCCCGGAAATGCCGTCTATCTTTGGGATTGATTCCATGAGGCCGACCGTATAGGGATGCAGAGGTGTGGAGAAGAGGTTGCTTGCTGAAGTATATTCAACAATCTTACCGGTATACATAACGGCCACAAACTGGGCTGCTTCAGCAATCACACCGAGATCATGGGTAATCAAAATAACCGACGTACCGACATTTTCTTTCAATCTATTTATTAGGTCAATAATCTGCGCCTGTATTGTTACATCAAGGGCAGTTGTCGGCTCATCTGCAAGCATAAGCCTTGGGCTGCAGCACAGGGCCATTGCAATCATTATCCTCTGGCGCATTCCGCCGCTCATCTGGTGGGGATAATTCCTGACAATTCTTTCCGGCGAGGGCATTCCTACAAGCCGCAGCGCTTCTATGGCGCGGTTCATGGCTTCTTTCCTGCCAAGCCCCTGATGCAATCTGATACTTTCGGTAATCTGATCGCCAATCCGCAAAACAGGGTTCAATGAAGTCATGGGCTCCTGAAAGACCATGGATATATCCTTGCCCCGTATACTGCGCATCTTTTCGGTATCAAGATTGAGGAGATCAATTCCTTCAAAAAAGACATTACCGGAAACGATCCTCCCTGGCGGACTTGGTATCAATCGCATAATCGAAAGAGCAAGCACCGTTTTACCGCAACCGGACTCACCTACAACACCAAGTGTATCTCCTTTATCGACAGCAAGGTCCACATCATCGACAGCCTTTATGATGCCGTACTCTGTTTCGAAATGGGTGCTGAGATTGTTAATTTTGAGAAGTATCCCCATACGGCTTTAATTATTGGCCTCTTTCTGCCAATCTTTGAGGAACTGAACCAGCAAGCGGACACCTACACCCGATGCCCCTTTGGGGATATAGGGTTTATTCTCTGTCAGCCATGCGGGACCGGCAATATCTAAATGCACCCAGGGGTAATTGCCTACGAATTTGCTGAGGAACGCGGCAGCTGTGATAGCGCCGCCCGGCCTTCCACCGGTATTTTTATAGTCCGCAACATCACTCTTTATCAACTCATGATACTCTTCCCATAGAGGGAGTTCCCAGACTTTCTCACCAGTCACATCTGCCGCATCTTTTATTTTCTGTTTCAGTTTGTCGTCTGTTCCCATCATTCCTGTTACATGATTGCCAAGGGCAACGATACATGCACCCGTCAATGTAGCCAGGTCGACAATAACTGCCGGTTTATACCTCCCGGCATAGGTAAGTGCATCAGCCATAATTAACCGGCCTTCCGCATCCGTATTTACGACCTCAATGGTTTGACCGGAAAGCGATTTCAGGATATCGCCAGGCTTGCATGCCTTTCCGCCCGAAAGATTTTCTGTTGCCGGTATCAGGCCAATAACATTCACCTTCAACTTCAGATCGGATGCCGCCATAATTGCTCCCATCACCGCAGCACCGCCGGCCATGTCGGATTTCATCTCATCCATCTTGTCGGGCGGTTTTATGCAAATACCGCCGCTGTCGAATGTCAGCCCCTTACCGACTAAAGCGATAACCGGGGCTGTCTTTTTTCCACCAAGGTATTCCAGGATAATAAACCTGGCAGGTTCATCGCTTCCTTTCGCAACACCAGCAAGGGCATTCATGCCGATTTTCTTTATCTTTGCCTCGTCAAAGATTGTTAATTTCACGTTCTTTCTCAACGAAACTTTACGTGCTTCGTTTGCCATATCTGTCGGGGTCATCATGTTTCCCGGATGTGAAACCATATCTCTCGTAAAATACACGGCGTTTGAGATAATTTCCGCTTCTTTTGCCACGGATAGTATACTTTTATATGTCTCATCTTTCTCTTCTACGAGTATGAATTCTTTTATTTCCGTGATTTTATCCCTGTCCACAGTCTTGAAAGGCGTAAATTGATAAAGGCCGAGAAACACACCCTCCACAACGGCCTGTATGATCTGATCGAGAGGCTTATCGGTATAAATGAAATCCAGAGATGTCGAAAATTCTTTCAATTTCAATGATCTTACGTGTCGTGCCGCTGTCGCACAGGCGCATCTCATTTTGTCCATTGTGAAATCCGCTTTTTTCCCCATACCCACTAAAACAATCCGTTTTGCCGGTATGTCTCCTTTTGTATATACTACCGATACCTGGAGGTGCTTACCTTCAAAATCATTCCTGTCTATTATTTCTTTTATGAGCCCACCGCTCTGTTTATCAAGAAGTGCTGACGTTCCCTGAAGCTCCTTTGCGTCTTCATAGAGTGGCACAACGACGGCCTCAGATTTGAACTTCGTAATGTTCCCTTTCTTAACAAGAATTTTCATTTTACCTCCTGATTATGCAATATGACTCACTCATAGTGAGATTTTCTCAATGGGAAGAGTGTTGATTTAATCGTATGTATTCAATGTCGTTGACTTAAGAATATTATCTCTTTCAAGTCCCCCTTTGTAAAGGGGGATTCAGGGGGATTTTAATTGCCTTCCGTAAAATCTCCCCCAACCCCTCTTTAGAAAAGAGGGGGGTCAAAGTGCTTAAGTCAACGACATTGATTATGTATTTGTGTGAGTTCCCATTATACGGGAAGCAATGGCCCGTGCGGCTAATACGCCACATGCAGATGCCTGCAATAAGCCTCTTGTAATGCCGGCTCCATCACCGATGGCAAAAAGATTCTTCACTTTTGTTTCCATTTCCCGTGATACTTCTATGCGGTTCGAATAAAATTTAACTTCGACTCCATAAAGGAGGGTGTGCCGGGAATAAACTCCGGGCGCAAGTTTATCCAGAGCCTGAAGCATCTCGATTATACTCTGCAAGTGACGATACGGAAACACAAAACTGAGATCGCCCGGTGTAGCTTTCAAGAGTGTCGGTCTTGTCAGGCAATGGTCAATGCGATCTTTCGTGGATCTCCTGCCGGCAAGTAAATCCCCTAATCTCTGAACAATCGCACCGCCACCCAAAAGGTTGGCAAGTCTCGCTATGTAGCGACCGTATGCGATGGGATCGCGGAAAGGTTCGGTAAATGTATTGCTTACGAGAATTGCAAAGTTGGTGTTATCACTTTTTCGTTTGGCATAACTATGGCCATTTACTGTGGTTATGCCTTCACTTTCTTCAATGACTACTTCTCCGTAAGGATTCATGCAAAAGGTGCGAACCTTATCATCAAATGTTTTTGAATAATAAATTAGCTTTGGTTCGTAGGTAATATCCGTTATTTTTTTGAGGATAGTTGCAGGCAATTCCACGCGGACGCCGATGTCTACCGGGCTCGACGTTGTTCTCAGTTCGAGCGATTCCGCTTCCCCCTTCATCCAATTGGCCCCTACCCTTCCCGGCGCGGCAACAACGTATTTGCTCTTTATGATCTGACCGTCCGCAAGCTTCACACCGTTGATTTGCCCATTTTCTTCAATCAATGATTGAACCTGGCAGCATGTTTTGACTTCAACTTTACCGTCAAGAGCCTTTCTCATGTTACTTAAAACTCGCTGACAGTTTTCTGTACCAATATGGCGAATAACTGTCGGAATAAATGCGAGCCCTGCAAGACTGGCCTGATCGGCAATTTCTTCAACCGACGCTGCTGAGTCTCCGAATATGCGGTCCGGCGCTCCGTATTTGACGAAGATTTCATCTGTGCTCTTCAGGAGATGTGTGAGGTCGTTTTTATCGAGAAATTCTGAAAGATAGCCGCCTACTTCATTTGAAATATTGAGCTTTCCGTCACTGTAAGCTCCGGCGCCTCCCCACCCGCAGAGGACGTCTCTTGCGTCGCGTCTTGAACGTTTCTCAAGTTCATTGCCCTGATCGAAGAGGATTACCCCTTCGATGCCGTTTTCCGCAAGGGTCAGTGCCGTAAATATCCCCGCCGGTCCACACCCTATGATGATTACATTGTAGTCCATGTGTTTAAAATCCCACCTGTTCTTTCATTATTATTTTGATTTACAATCTCATACTTTCCGTCTTAAATCAAGCTCCCTGCGTTAGGCTATAATCACTTCGCGACAAATCAGACTTTCGCGAGATTAAGAAATGATGTATATATCTCTCTCTATGTTGTGAATTAAAAATAAACATCCGGATAATTGTGATAGCGATGAAGAAACGTATAATCGTCACGGGACGTATCCCCGAAGAAGTTATGACTATCCTTGCAAATAACTATCAGGTGGAAGCAAATGCCGAAGACAAGCCCTTTCAAAGACAAAAGCTTCTCCAGGGTATCAAAAATAGTGATGGTCTTATTTCAATGATAACGGACACTATCAATGAGGAAGTCCTTGACAAGGCAGCTTCTTTAAAAATGATTGCCCACTTCGGCGTTGGTTACAATAATATCGACGTTAAAGCCGCCACCGCCCGCGGGATACTTGTTTCCAATACGCCCGGCGTACTGACGGACGCCACCGCGGAACTGGCATTTGCGTTGATCTTGTCCATTTCCAGGAGATTAGTGGAATGTGATAAGATTACAAGAGAGGGGCGCTTCCGGTATTGGGCGCCCATGCTCTTTCTGGGTCGTGACGTTACGGGGAAAACCCTGGGGATTATCGGCCTCGGAGAAATCGGAAAGGCCGTTGCGCGAAGGGCGAAAGGATTTGACATGCGGATCATTTATCACAACCGCAGCAGAATCGATATATCGGAAGAAAAAGAACTCAATGCGGAATATGTCAGTCTGAAGACATTACTTATGGAAGCGGACTTTGTATCCCTTCACGTTCCACTTACGGAACACACAAAACATCTTATCGGTGCGGATGAACTTTCCCGTATGAAGCCTACAGCTTACCTGATTAATACGTCGCGTGGTCCCGTGGTCGATGAACAGGCTTTGCTTGAGGCTCTCCGAAACAGAAAAATAGGCGGCGCCGGTCTGGATGTCTACGAAAATGAACCTGCCCTGACTCCCGGCTTAACGGAACTTGATAATGTTATTCTGCTCCCGCATGTAGGAAGCGGCACACTGGAAACCCGTATACGAATGGCCACTATGGCATCTGAAAATCTCATCGCCGGGCTGAGCGGTCATGTGCCTCCAAACCTCGTCAATCCCGAGGTGCTGCCGAAAAGACGTTTATAGATGATGGCACAATGAAAAAAGAAGGGACAGTGTGATCTGTCCCTTCTTGAAATCTCTAAATCCTGTTATTAAAACCTGTTTTTTTATACCATTACTCTTATGCTGCACTTTCTGCTATTTTACCGCTCTTCTTCAATTCCTGCCATTTTCTAAACGCTACCCATATCACTCCGATGGACAGAATGATCATCAATGCGGCAAATGCAGCCAGCGCGTAGTTTTGCTTGGGAAGATATTTTTCAATGAGCAGAATAAACAGAGAATATATGGTTGTCACCATCATAAATATCGCCGGCACTACGGTGAACAACGCATTGACTCCTCTGTTTACGAGCCATACGGACACGGCAATCAGTGCCAGGGAGGCAAGCAATTGATTCGCGGAACCAAAGGCTGGCCAAATGACCAAGAACGCATTGTTGTAAGCCAGAAGGTACATAAAGACCACACAGAGCGCAGCGTTAAAGAGATAGCTTTTCATTACCTTCGGAACATCCTTGAATATCACCTGCCAGAGCTCTTCGAATAAATATCTGTTGAGCCTGACTGCCGTATCGAGTGTTGTCACCACAAAACCCTCCACAAGGAGGATTCCGAACACCGTCCCGTACACAGGCGGTACCCCGAATGCCTTATCAAACAAGCCGCCTGCTCCGGCGGCAAATGCCAGAATGGGGTTTGATCTTGCCCCTGCGACGGTCGGAAATACAATATTCGCGTAGTCAGAAAACGCGATACCGCATCCTACCGCGACGAGGACGCCGATGGCAAGCAAACCCTCTAACAGCATCCCGCCGTAGGCAATCTTTTTAATATCCGATTCTTTTGAAACCTGTTTTGAAGACGTCCCGCCGGCAACCAGACAATGGAACCCTGAAATGGCGCCGCACGCGACGGTGATAAATAAAAACGGCCAGATGGGACCCATCTTGGCTGTTCCTCCGGCGACATTGAACGCCGGGGCTGAAAAGGTAACACCTTTAAAGCCGGCCACGATGGCGGCAATAAACAATGCAAGAATACCGCTATAGAGCAAAAAGGAATTTGTGAAATCCCGCGGCTGCAGGATAATCCAGACGGGGATTCCCGCGGCAAGGAATGTATAGAAACAGAGGATGATCATCCACGTATTGGGGCTAAACTGAACCGGATACTCCATGCCGATGACAACTGATACGAAGCACACAACGATGGCGATACCGGAGGCGAGATACACATTGATCCCCTTTTTATACACCAGGTAGCCGATGAAAGGGGCACAACAGGTGATAACGATGACGGACGTGGAGGCGATACCGCCTATCACGGCCTTCTCTACCCCCCCTACCATTATTGTCCTCACCACCGTCTGGGAGGGATCCAACTTCAGTACGTCCAATGACAGCAACGAAGTCAGCGCCGTTGCCGTCAAGCCAAGAAATGCCGAGGTGACAAGCAAGAGCACGAGGATGGTAAAACTTATAAAGAGAAAAAATCCTGTGTTTCCCAAGGTCGATTTTGCTATCTCCGCAACGGACTTGCCCTTTTCCCTAACGCTCGCAAAGAGCGCCGTCATGTCATGTACCGCACCGATAAAGATGCTCCCCAACACAGCCCACAGCCATACGGGGATAAATCCGAACATCATCGCGACCGTGGGGCCGATGATGGGTCCGCCGCCGGCAATACTCGCGAAATGATGCCCGAACAAGACAATCGGTTTCGTTGGCACATAGTCTATATCATCCTTCATTGTAACCGCCGGCGTGGGGTTGGCATCATTTTCTTTAAATATTTTTGCAATATACCTTCCGTAAAACCGGTAACCTAAATAGAATAAAACAGCTGCTATTATAGGAAGTAATGCTGCATTCATATCGTTCTCCTTATATTACTCATTTAACCAAACCTTATCGCTAAATCTCCAATTTTCCGTGTGCCTACTCACCACCGTCAAATTTATCGAAATATCACATCCCTCCTTTACAGATTCGGCATTTTTGACAGGTAATTCCTGTTTTTTTTAAACCCGCTTCCCTACTCTACCCACGGATAACGGACATGCTCCGTCGAACAATCGTTTATAATATACAATATTTTTTTATATTCAAGCGATATTTGATTTTTTTCGGTAAGGTTCAGCCAATTATTATTTCATCAAGAGACCGCTTCGGCACATGATGAACTCCTTCACTGTCCCGCCAGTATTGTATATCACCTTTGGCGCCAACCGGTTCGATGACGACTTTTTCTTTCGGTTTTCCGATTGCTATGACCAGGAGAATTTCACATTGTTCAGGTATAGTAAGAACTCTTTGCAGCTCAGTCCTCTTCACAGAGTTTATCATACACCCTCCCAGACCCTTTTCCGTAGCGCCAAGAAGAATACTTTGAGCAGCGATGCCGTGATCGCACCCGAATGTCGGGCTGATGGTTCTATCGCCAAGGATGATAACATACGCAGATGGTCTTTCCCCCTCCTCAGGACCCGGCCATTCTTTTAAATACCCTGCCCATGCAATATTTGAAAATATCAGAGAGTTTTTTTGAGAATCGCAGGAAAGAATATACTTTAACGGTTGCAGGTTTGCCCCCGACGCAGAGAGTCTCGCACAATCAACAAGCTCTCTCAACGTTTCAATATCTATTGAGTAGTTCTCATAAAATCTCCTGCAGCTCCTGTTCTTCACAATCAATTCTTTCACCATTGCATGCCTCCTCAATCCTCAACATATTGTGCCATTTGCAATTGCTCAATCGATACAAAATATTTTTTTATTGGATACTATTTCAACTATACGGTACGATTCAGGCTTGGAAGATATCCAATAAATCATATAAAAACATCTGATAATTTGCAAGATCAAGGTAAGCAGGATGTTTGATCTTACGATTCAGCGGAGTGTAACCTATAAAGGAGAATCAATGAAATCGGTAAAGGAGTGGACAGATCGGAGATACGAATGGAAAAAATAACAGAGCGGAGAAGTTTTACAATCGGAGAAGAAGCCACACTGACAAAATTGATCAGTGATGAAGATATTATAACGTTTGCTCGTATATCCGGCGATGAAAATCCTGTTCACTTAAACGAAGAATACTCAAAGAGTACCTTGTTCGGAGGTCGAATTGCCCCAGGTATGCTTGTCGCCGGCTTAATATCATCATTGTTGGGAACCGTTCTGCCAGGCCCTGGTTCAATTTATTTAAGCCAGCAATTACGTTTTCTTGCTCCCGTCAGGCCCGGTGATCAGGTAAAAGCCCGTGCCAAAGTAACGGATTGGGATCCGGATAAAGGATTGGTGAAGCTCCTCACTGAGGTCATAAATCAGGATAACGTCACGGTTATAACAGGCACGGCTCATCTCGTCATGCCTTCATGCGTAAAGAGACAGGAGTAAATATTTCTGAATATTCACATCATCTTTTGTTTACAACGATGTAGTTATTCTGTATCTTAAAGTCATAAACATCATTTTGGAGGTCTCCTTGATACCGACCACCAATCTAAAAATAGCCCTGTTAGGTTTATTTTTACTTTTTATAATCGGCACATTAGGTTATCACCTTATTGAGGGATGGAGCTTGTCCGAGTCTCTTTATACAACAGTAATAACCCTTTCTACTGTGGGGTATGGTGATTATTATCCTCAAACAGAAGAGGGAAGGATATTCACTGTTATTCTGGTTATTTTTGGGGTCGGCACTATGCTGTATACCGTTGTTCTCTTCACGGAAACCATGGTCGAGTCACGCTTCAGATTAATTTTAGGAAGGGGTAAATTGGAAAAAATGCTGAAAAAACTGAACAATCACTACATTATCTGCGGGTGTGGCCGGATTGGATATCTCATATGCAAGGAGTTATCAGCGGAAAAAGTCGATTTTGTCGTGATCGATAACAATCCGGAAGCCATTCAGAAAATCGAGGAAGAAGGATTCGTATATTATAAGGGGGATGCCGCACAGGACAAGACGCTTATTGAAACCGGTATAAAAAGGGCAAAGGGTATTGTTTGTACACTCCCCACCGATCCGCAAAATCTCTATGTAATCCTGACTGCGAAAGAACTTAATCCGAATATCTATATACTCTCTCGCTCCGAAGAAATGGAATCTGAACACAGACTCCTGCAAGCGGGCGCCGATCGGGTCATTTCTCCCTACACCCTGGGAGGTATGAGAATGGCCATGGCAATTACAAAGCCTGCAATGCTTGATTTCATTGAGATCACAACAAGGAGGCAGAGCCTTGGACTGAGAATGGAAGAACTCGCTATCTGCGACGGATCACCCATTATCGATAAATCATTAGAGGAATCAGAAATCAGACAACATTACGGTCTCATAATTATTGCGGTTAAAAAAGATACCGGCCAAATGATATTCAACCCCATGGCAAATTATATCATTTCGAAAGGCGATAAACTTATAGCTCTCGGTGAAGATAAGAATGTCGGTCGCTTCGCCCAAATATGTGCCGCATCATAGGTAAAATGGAAGGAAGAATGCTTTTTTCACGATAATGTTAAAAGATATGATCTAAGATTGGCCCTTCTATTTTTCAGATTCAGTTTATTCCTGATATTGTTTCTATGAAAATCAATTGTTCCGGTAGATGTGTTCAACAATTCGGCTATTTCCTTTGTTGTTTTACCTTCAGTGATAAGATGAGCTATCTGAAGCTCTTTAGGAGTAAAACTCATATATTTTGTGGAAAGTCTGTGTGAAAATGGGGATAAAATACCGTTGAGATTTGATTCAACTATGCTTAGATACGCCATATCTTTGCTATCCAAGCTTCCCTTTTTCAATTTGTCGATATAGGGTATAATGAGTTCCTTGACGTTAGACATTGTTCTCTTTTCAATCTCATTTTTGTCATCTTCTCTCTGTTTCAGCAGGACTTTCAAAGCGGTATTGAGTTCCTCGAGGTTTCGGGTTTTGACATCCAATTCCTTTTCTCTTTTTTTCAAAGCGTTCTCTGACCGTCTGCGCTCTGTGATATCGCGGATAGACTCTATGGCGCCCGTAATATTACCCCTGCAGTCGTATAAAGGACTGGCTTTAGTCCAAAGTACTCGAATTTCATTCTTGACAGATGCATTACCTTCGGCCAAAAGAACGTCTCCCTCTTTCTTAAAAAAAGAATATTCCTTCCTGACCCTTTCATCGGTGCTAAACACTAAATCAATCAGTATCGGCCTCCGAATACCGTAAAACGGCAGGGCATATTCATAATCCCCCTTCCCCAAAATGTCCTCTGGCTTTGCACCGGTCATCTCTTCAATGGCCCTGTTCCATGCAATTACTTTACCTTTACTATCAATAGCAAACGTTGCATCGGGTAAAAAATCAATAATATCAGACAAGCGCTGTTCTGATTCCCTTAAATATTCCTCAACCTTTTTTCTCTCTTCGATCTCTGCTTCCAGTTGCCGGTTTTTTATGAGCAGTTCGTCAGTTCTCTCTGCTACCAGTCTTTCTAAATTATCGTGTGATCGCTGTAACTCCTCCTCCACCTGCTTGCGGTCATTAATTTCTTGTTGTAGTTGAATGTTTTGCGCCTCTAATTTCTTTTGCAGGTGCCGTAAGGCCAAGTGTGTTTCTACACGGGCTATAATCTCGGCTGGTTGAAACGGTTTGCTGATGAAATCAATACCTCCCGCATTGAAGCCCTTAACTATATCTTCGGTCTCGTCAAGTGAACTGATGAAGATTATCGGAATTTGGGGGCTTTGTCCGTCGGACTTCAGCAGACGGCAAACCTCGTAGCCGTCCATACCCGGCATTTTCACATCCAGCAGGATCAGATCCGGCATCTCAACCGGCACTGATCTCAGTGCCATGTTCCCGCTGGAGGCCGTACTTACCTGACAACCATGATTCGTAAGAATATTTTTCAGCAGCTCCAGGTCTACCGAGGCATCATCAACAACCAGTATTCGTGATGAATTCTCTTTCCGTAACTCCTCAGCCGGCTTGTTATGTGATTCTCCTTCTTTTAATTTAGTAGCATGCTGATCCAATTCTTCCAACTCTCTTATGGCCTGCCCTTTTGTTTTCTCTTTGACTTCCATCTCCGATAGCTCCTTAAATAGCGCATACCCTCCTACATTTAGTTCCGTTTTTAAGAAAAGAAATCAATAAGTTTGTACACTATACGAGTAAATATTTCAATTATTTATGAACATAATTGAAGCAAAAAAGGGGTTATGCCCTGAGTAGAGCATAACCCCTTGTTATTACTGGTGCCTAGGGCCGGAGTCGAACCGGCACGATACTATGTATCGAGGGATTTTAAGTCCCTTGCGTCTACCAATTCCGCCACCCAGGCATAACGCGATATTTTCTTATTATTTTTAAAAATACGTGTCAAGAGTTTAATTGGATGATATAAAGCACCTCATCAATTTTAAGGCGGGGGTATCGTGCGGTGAAAGAAGTTGACAAGCTAATTTCCGGCGGCAGGATATTGGCTATGGATGAAAAGGGTACTTTGATTAAAAATGGTGCAATTGCCATTGAAGGCGAGAACATCATTGCAATCGGAACAAATGAGGAAATTGAGAACCAGTATACTTCCAGGGAAATCATCGACGCAGAAAATTCCCTGGTAATGCCCGGCCTTGTTAATTGTCATACACATGCCCCCATGACATATTTCCGAGGATTAGCCGACGACCTTGAGCTTACGGACTGGTTGAATAACTATATATTTCCCGCGGAGGCCAGGTTTGTAAACAAAGATTTTTCTTATCTGGGAAGTCTGCTTGCGTGCGCAGAGATGATCAAGTCCGGAACAACGACATTCTGCGATATGTATATATTTGAAGATGACGTGGCAAGGGCAGCGAAATCTGCAGGCATGCGTTGTCTCGTCGGCGAGGTTCTCTTTGATTTCCCATCCCCCAGTGTAAAAACACCGGAGGAAGGTCTGAAATACACAGAAAAGCTCATCCAAAAATGGGCAAACGATCCGCTGGTGAATATCGTTGTTGAACCCCATTCCCTCTATACCTGTTCCGAAAGCCTTCTGAGAGGTTCAAAGAAAATTGCCGACAGATACGGGGCTCGCATTGCCACGCACTATCTTGAAACCAGAATCGAAAAGGAACAACTAACAGAAAAGTATGGAAAAACCCCAACATCCTTTCTGAAGGATATCGGCTACCTTGATGAACGATTCATTGCCTTTCACTGTGTCTGGATGGATGAAGAAGATATACATATGTTTGCCGATCACGGATGCAAGGTGGTTCACAATCCGGAAAGTAATATGAAACTTGCCTCCGGTGTCGCACCAATAACAAAAATGATGACCTCAGGTGTTAGAGTTGGTCTCGGCACCGACGGCTGTGCAAGCAATAACAATTTGGATATGTTCCAGGAGATGGATACTGCCGCTAAACTCCATAAAGTCGTCCAGCTCGATCCGACAGTGATGGACGCAAAGACCGTTGTCCGCATGGCCACCTGTGATGCGGCAAGAGTTTTAGGAATGGACAAACTTGTCGGTTCTCTCAAGGTAGGCATGAAGGCGGATATAATTATCATCAATTTAAACAAGCCCCATCTTACCCCGCTCTACAATGAATATTCCCATATTGTCTACGCTTTTAATGGAGCTGATGTTGACACCGTCTTAATCAACGGGAAAGTCGTGCTGAAAAATCGAAAGCTTCTCACAATAGACGAAAATGATATAATGGCAACGATTGAAGTAACTGCTTTAAAAATTAAAAATAGTCTTGGCATAAACTAAGCGTGGACAAGCTCATGGAAAATAATGAACTTGACATTTTAATCGAAGGCGGAACCCTTCTTACCATGTCTGATGCCTTGGAGGTCATCGACCATCCGGTAATCGGCATCAAAGATGGAAAGATCGAGTTTGTTACGCACAAAGATATGCACGGTGCAACTTTATACACGGCAAAAAAAGTTCTGAATGCTTCCGGCTCTATAGTAATGCCTGGATTAATCAACACTCACACACATTTGCCCATGGTATGCTTCCGGGGACTTGCCGATGACCTTCCCCTCATGGACTGGCTGAATAACTACATTTTTCCCGCCGAGGCACGTTTCGTAAACCGAGACATGGTGTATGCAGGCGCCATGCTTGCAATTGCAGAGATGATTCTTTCCGGTACCACAACCTTTTGCGATGCATATTTTTATGAAAGCAGCGTCGCCCGTGCAGCAATTGATTCCGGTATGCGTGCCGTCGTCTGCCAGGGATTTATCGATCTTCCCAATCCAAATGACCCTGTAAAAATTGCTGATATAGCGGAGGGATTTATTAACAAATGGCAGAAAGAAGGCCCTTTGATCATCCCTGCCCTCGCCTGCCACTCACCGTACACCTGTGCTCCCGAAACCCTCTCGTTTATAAAAAATGTTGCACGTAAGGCAGAAGTTTTGTACAACATTCATGTATCCGAAACAAAAGACGAAGTGGTTATTATCAGGAAACGGTTCGGGAAAACGCCCGTCAAATACCTCAGAGACCTCGACGTATTAGATGATCGTACCGTAGCTGCCCACTGCAACTGGCTTGAAGATGACGAAATAGAAATTCTGCGTGACTGCAACGTTAAAGTATCTCACAATCCCGAAAGCAGCATGAAACTGGCGGCAGGGTGTGCACCCATCCCGATTATGATAAAAAAAGGAATCACCGTGGGGCTTGGCACCGATGGATGCGCGAGCAATAATGACCTGGACATGTTTAGAGAGATGGGCACCACTGCCAAGTTGCACAAGGTAATCCGGATGGATCCGACAGTGATGGATGCGAAAACGGTTTTAAAAATGGCCACGGTGAACGGAGCGAAGGTCTTGGGTTTAGAAAACAGGATCGGCTCCATTGAGCCAGGGAAGTTTGCAGATATAATTATCGTCGATATCAAGAAACCGCATCTTACGCCGATGTATAACTGTTATTCACAGCTTGTCTATTCGGCTTCCGGTTCTGATGTCAAAACGAGCATTATTGGAGGTAGAATTATAATGCATGAAAGAGAACTCTTGCATGTCGATTTACCTTCAATCATGTACGAAGTAAAAAAGATTTCTCAAACTATTGCAGATCATTAATACTGTTTCTGGAGGTTAGCAGATGCCGGACATGAAAATATTTACAAAGAAATGGGTGTCAGTCTTTGCATTCTTTATCTGCCTCACTCCGGCAAACTCCTGGTCAGCTCCGCGCGAGGTTACTTTCTTTCCTGAATCCGCGCAGGTTCTTGAAGTAGCGAAAGTAAAACTTCAAACTGAAGGAAAAGATATAAAGAAAGCTGTCTTCATTCTTCCGGGACAGGCTGATCCGAATTCTCTCGTGACCCGCTTACCACATGATTCGAAAATGAGAATCGATGATCAGGCCTGGCGGCAGGTTATCCGCCAGGATGATATAAAAATATCGAACCTTCGAAAACAGTTGGAACAGCGCAAAAATGAAAGAAAAAAACTGCAAGCGTTGATTCGTTCCCTTGACGCGCAGATTCAGTTCTGGCAGTTACAAACCAAGGCGAAGGTAAAGACGATCCCGGATGCCCACAACATGGCCGCTGCTATCGGCAAAAATATCAAGAAAGCCTATCAGGATAAACTTTCGCAGGAATCTGAACTCGAAATGCTGGACAAACAGATTACAAATTTACAGGATGATCTCGATCGCGCTGCGGGAAAGAAGGAAACCGCCTGGGAGGTAACCCTTCTTCTTTCGGGGTCACGGTACGCTGAAGAAACGCTCACCTATACGTACTCCTTAGCCGGTTGCGGATGGCAGCCCCTGTATCGTCTTGAAGCAAAGCCTCAAGATAAGCAGATACTCTTTACATGGGAAGCGGAAATCTGGCAGAGTTCAGGTCAGGACTGGAATAATGTGAGTATCAATTTAGCTACCCTGAAACCGCCGACATCTACCGCTCCGGCTGATATACCGCCTTGGATTATCAAGCCGCGACCTGTGTACCGCTTAGAAGGGGTGCGCAAAAGGGCCATGAAAGCAGAAGCAGCCGAAGACCGTGCCGAAGTTCTCGCAGCGGCTGAAGAAGCACCCCCTGTGCCACGGCAGATCAGACAGAGCACGTATTCACTTTGGCAGATTGGCAAAAAAAATATTCCTGCGGGATCGAAACAGAAGGTAAAACTTGATGAAGAGATATGGCCTTCTGAATTCATCTTTCTCGCAAGACCGAGCCAGAGCAACCAGGTATTTGTCAGGGCTTCCGTCAAGTTTACAGAACCGAAAGAAATCCCATCCGGTAGCGCGTTATTCATGATTGACGGCGCAATTTTAGGAAAGCGGGATTTTGCGCTGGCCGGACAGGAGGCGTCCATCTTCTTTGGTACTGATCCCCTTATTACATCAAGCACGCAGTTACTCTCGAAGAAATCGGGTGAAAAAAACTTTTTACAGGACAAGCAAACGTACTCATGGGATTGGCGCATTGATGTTCAGAATTCCAGAACCTCCCCCGTCAGGGTACTTCTTGAAGAGCCAAATCCCCAGCCCCGTGATGAAAGAATCACAGTGTCGTTAAAACACGAACCCGATCCGTCAGAAAAAACCCCGTCATCGTTGATCTGGAACCTTGAGATAATGGCAGGACAAAAGAAGTCTCTATTCACGACCGTAAGAATAGAAGCACCGAAGGATATGAATCTGGATCTCGGATGGAGGCGATGAATGTAATGAAACATTCATTGAGGAAAGGGTGCTTTAGGTAATGCCGCTAAAAAGAAATCACCACCAATCGAAAAACGGAAAGGATAAATTGTCTCGTTCCTTAGAACCTGCGCTACTTTTTAGGGATCCTCTCCTTAAGCCCTATGCGTCGGTAATTCGGCGCAGGCACAGGAAATTTCAGGATGTGGAGCAGCGACTTACCGGTGGCCGCATATCGCTTGCAGATTTTGCTTCCGGGCACGAGTACTTCGGTCTCCATCGCAAAGACAATGAATATGTGTTTCGCGAATGGGCGCCGAATGCCACAGCCATTTTTCTGATTGGAGATTATAACGGATGGCGTAAAGAGCCTGAGTTCTCCCTCCAGCGAATCAGTGAAAGTGGAAACTGGGAGTTGCGTCTGCCATTCGCCAGGCTTGAACATGGCCAGCTTTACAAACTCTTTGTTCAATGGCATGGCGGTTGGGGGGAACGTATTCCCGCCTACACCCGCCGTGTAGTACAGGATCCCAATACAAAACTCTTCGCCGCCCAGGTGTGGAATCCGCGCAACGCCTACCAGTGGCGAAAACCATGCTATCAAAGACTATCTGAAGCAGCAAGGATATATGAAGCGCACGTCGGAATGGCACAGTGCGAGGAAAAAATCGGGACATTCAGCGAGTTCAGGATAAAAATTCTTCCCCGCGTGGTTGACGCAGGTTACAATACTCTACAGTTCATGGCCATCCAGGAACATCCTTACTACGGATCATTCGGATACCACGTCTCCAGCTTCTTTGCCGCCTCCTCTCGCTTTGGTACGCCCGAAGAACTTAAGGAGCTGATAGATGCCGCACACGAAGCAGGTATTGCGGTGATTATGGATATCGTACACTCCCATGCGGCCCGAAACGAACAGGAAGGGATCAGCCGTTTTGACGGGACTTTTTATCAGTACTTCCATGACGGCTCCCGGGGTTTTCACTGGGCGTGGGACTCCCGCTGCTTTGATTACAGTAAGCCGGAGGTTCTCCATTTTCTTCTTTCCAATTGCCGTTATTGGCTTGATGAGTATCACTTTGACGGTTTCCGCTTCGACGGCGTCACGAGCATGCTCTACCTCGACCACGGTCTGGAGAGGATATTCACTTCATACGATGACTACTTCGGAGACAATGTTGATGAAGATGCGGCCGCTTACCTTGCGCTTGCCAATAAAGTCATCCACTCAATACGGCCCGACGCCATTACCATTGCTGAAGATGTAAGCGGCATGCCGGGGCTGGCTTTGCCGATAGAGGAAGGCGGCTACGGTTTCGATTACCGGCTCGCCATGGGTGTACCCGACTACTGGATCAAACTTATCAAGGAAAAGCCCGACGAGCAATGGCCCTTGGGGTACCTGTATTACGAACTTACCAACCGTAGGGCGGACGAAAAAACTATTGGTTATGCGGAGTCCCATGACCAGGCCCTCGTCGGTGATAAGACTTTGATCTTCCGTCTTATTGATGCAGATATGTACTATTACATGAATGTTTTTGAATCCAATGTGAAGGTAGAACGGGGCATTGCGCTGCATAAGCTTATCCGCCTTATTACTCTGGCGACTGCCGGTAACGGGTACCTTAATTTCATGGGAAACGAGTTCGGGCACCCGGATTGGATCGATTTTCCTCGTGAAGGGAATAACTGGTCATATCAATATGCACGCCGCCAGTGGAACCTGCGCGATGACACGAAACTGATCTACCGATTTCTTGCCGAATTCGATAAGGCAATGATGCGCATCAGCATTGAATTTGCTCTTCTTGATGCACCGGGACCACGGCTCCTTCTGGAACACCAGGAAAACCAGCTACTCGGCTTCGAGCGCGCCGGTCTGGTATTTATTTTCAGCTTCAATCCAACACACTCTTTCTCAGACTATCCTGTCGACCTGCCCCCCGGAGAATATCACCTGATCCTTGATAGCGATGCGGAGGAATTCGGAGGGGCTTCACGCATTCAACCCGGTCAGGTTTATTTCACCAGGCCTGAAACGCCTCCCGACGGGGGAACACGGCATCGAGCAACTATCTATCTACCGACCCGGACCGCGTTAGTCCTGCGCAGAACCGGCTAATGATTCAGTGTGCGTTATGACCACTGATAAAGACGATAGGAGTGACCGTTATGGAAACTGGAGGTATTAACGGAGGAATCATAGCCTCCGGCAGTGGCACAGACGCAAATGCCGTTATGTTTGCTTATACTATAGGCTTTATGCCTGAAATTGCGGATCTTCGACTGATAAGCACCAAAGTTGACGCCGGCTGCCTTGGGAAAGCAGTAAATCAGAAAATTAAGAGTGAAGTGATCGAATGTAAGAGCAAGCAGGAAGTTTCCGATTTTAACTGGCGGCTGAATCAATATTCAAAAGAACACAATATTCAGTTACTTGTTTTAGCGGGGTGCGTTTGGGAAATATATCCCATAGAAGGAGTTTTTATCATCAACGTTCATCCGGCAGACACATGCAAATATGGTGGAAGGCACATGTATGGCATTAAAGTTCATGAACGCGTTTTGTCAGATGCCATGGATATTATATACCGTCAGTTGAAGAAGCCTGAAGACGATTTTGAAACATACGTCACAATTCATGAAGTTGGCTTTCCTATTGATCAAGGTCCAATCGTCATGAGGGCTCCGGTGAAGATTCCCAATGAAATAATACTAGAGCTGCACAAGGGAACACTGAATCTGAAAGATGCTGCCGAGAAATTACAGAAACATGTTTTAGAATATGAATGGATCTTCTTACCGGCAGGAGTAAGGGCAGCAGCAAGGAAAATATTAGATGAGAAGAGATAGGGCCAAGGCATCTATGCCACTAATATGACTTATTTCAACGTACACTTAAATAAAATACTACTTCTCAAGAGTTAAGATATACTTATTTTTTTATTGTGACGTAAGCATGCTGATAACGACCGTGGTCATTACGATAAGCCAGTTTCCTTCAGCCTCGCTTATTTTATTTTTCGTCATATCTTCCTGGACTCTTTTGACAAAGCAGTCCAATCCTTTATCAGCTGGCGTCATATCCATTCCCCGATAAACGTGTCGAATTTCTTCAGATTTTTCTCTCAACCAGGTATTCTTCATTGATAGACTTACTGTGTATTGAAATTGAGGTTATATTAAGATTCACCCTTCACCGTAATTATTTGCGGTTAAAAATAAGCAAATTATGTACCAATATTACATGTATCTGATATATATAAGGTATTTCAGTATGGGGTGGCTCCGGGGGAATTGTACTTGTAAAGAATTCCGACGTTTTCGGTATTAAATGAAGCGGTAAACTTGTGTTTTTTTGTTGATACCATAAGAATTTTAATTTGTTATAGAAATACAATTAAATCTGTAAAGAATTTCGACGATTTCATGATTTTTTACAAAAAGAGTATTTTAGAGGCCGGATATTCTTTAAAAAAATAATGCTAAATTATTAATAGTAAAATACGAGCATAATACTCGTATTATGGAACGTGATCAATGTCATTGACTTAAGCACTTTGACCCCCCTCTTTTCTAAAGAGGGGTTGGGGGAGATTTTATGGAATGCAATTAAAATCCCCCTGAATCCCCCTTTACAAAGGGGGACTTAAAAGAGATAATATTCTTAAGTCAATGACATTGATGTTATTGCTAAATAAGCGGTCTGCCCCCGTTCAGTCTTTCATAGATTCTGATATACTCGGCAATCATATTCCCCAGATCATATTTTTCTCTCGCTTCCTTCATAATCCGTTTAATTTGTTTCTCTCTTACTTTCGGGGATCTCCTGTGAAAGGCAATACTCTTATTCAAACCGAACCATAAACCGCCTGTATCATAATCTCTGAAGAGAAAACCGTTGCCGACATCCTGGGGTGAACCGTCTCTTTTGAGGTAGAGTTCCCTGATCTTGTCATGATACCCGCCCGTGTCGCGATTGGTAGCCGTCGCCCCGAATATGTTTCCTATCTGGTCGATCTGCCCACACGGTTCATACAGTGAAGCACCGAAGACATCATGTGCAGCGGCATAACCCAGCATGGAAAGACTTTCACTAAACGGCTGATAGGTTATTCTGCCTTTTGATGCGCAGGCGATTCTCCCCAAAATCTCAACATGCCTGCGATCATTCCCGACACCATCGCCGATGATTGCAATCTGTGCATCACTGTGCACCGTTACGAAATGATGGGCAATGTGTTCAAGAAGTTCAACTCCTTTTTGTACCGGGTCAAGCCGTGAAGGCCAGAAAAACAGTATCGCATCCGGATCAATCCGAAGTCCCGTCTTTTTCTGAAATTCAAGGAGATTATCTCTTTTCGCTTCAAGAACCGGATCATCAGGACCAAATTTCCTGACACAGTAGTCACACATTTCAGGATACATCATATGAGAAGGTGCATTGATTATTGCCCTTGCAGAATCCTGATAATATTTTGCCTTAACTTCCTGGCGAACACTTGGGGGCACAATAGGTCTGTCTAAGAAGTAATCATCGACAATCTCCTCTAAAAACCTCTTCCCGACAAAATTGATCATAGTCGCATTCTTTATGGCTGTGGCCTGACAGTCTATTGCCTGCTTCCCTTCATATTCGGACAAAAAGATGAATTCAGCCATGTTTATCAGATTGATTCCTCTCAGGAGATCAACCGGCAGATGTTCTGTGAATACATTATGGACGGTATGCAAAACAGGTATTCCCGTTGCTTTTGCATAGGCGGTTATCGCGCCTCCCGCCATCCAGTCGTGACTGTGGATGATTATCCTACCCTCATGCTTTGCCCTCACTTCTTTGATGATATTATTGACGATTTCCTTTTGAAATTCCGCAGCGGTCATGAGCGGATCACCGGCATATGCACTGAGGTTATCTGCAAAAACGGCTGAACTTACGAGGTGAATCTTTTCCGGATCAATCTTGTACCTGATTTCCCTCCATTGATAATCATCCAACTGCAGTTCGCGCTGAAATCGCTTCTTCAGGTTCAACGTCACCAGGTGAACATCAATTCCCCTTTCCGAAAGCCCCTCACACAAGGCAGAAATTACCTCTCCCTGCCCACCGCTTTTTCCGGTGATATACTTTGACAGGCCTCCCATGTCCTCCGGCAACCTTCCTGTTTCCGGTGTGATCATTAAAACAGCTGTTTTGCCCCCATGCTTTAAGATGTGGAATCGTTTTATAAGCAATTGGAGGTCATCGATCTTCCGGGTCAGTATTTGAGCCGGCCGCGCTATGGAGCCGCCATACGGGTTAAAATAGAAATGGACGGCGTGATCTTCACCGATCCTCTCATGGAGGAAATACACATGATCCGATGTGGTCAAATGCCGCCATCTCATAAGGAGTTCACCTCCTGCTCTCTTTACATCCCGTTCCATGTTTTCTATGTCTTTAAAGAGATCATATTGGGTTGTATTTCCCAGCCAGCCGTAAGTATCTTTCTCTTTATCGGCCCAAGAAGATGTCGACAAATCGTGAATATCTATAGCCGGGCAATCGGCATCTTTGAATCGTTCAGCAATTTCTGAGGGATTTACCACTACAATGTTTGGATGTTTTGACAGCGCTTCCGGTAATCCCTTCCAGAACTCGAATATCCCCTTATCCTCCCAGATATGTTCGCCTATGTGCTCGAAGTCATAGCCCAACAAAACAGCCTCACCATCAATTTTTGCGATGTGTGATGCATATTTGTCAGGGGAAACAGGATCATGAGGAAATCTGAATGCGATATCATCACTTAATTCCCTGTTTCTAGGGATTACAATCAGATTACTCCCTTTAGACCGAAATACGGCATTCGGGGAAATGGGACGGTTTCGCTTCATAAACATGTCGTCTCTTTTTTCACAGAGAATTGATACATAACCCATATCGGCAACAACTTCCGCGATCTGGTTGTTATACATAAGTTCTGTGTTTCTAAATGACATAGGCAGAATACCAAACAGCTTATGCATCTTTTCTCTGTGCAGCGTTACCTGATCTCGAAACTCCTGTTTCTGGGGATCTGCAAACAGACTGGTGAGAGAATGATAATAGGTTTCATCGAGAAACTCGACCTGCTGGTTTTCCCTCCCCGCATCGATCATTTCCTGTATTGCTGTGATCACATCCGGCTGGTAGAGCTCGGCCTGTTCCAGAAATGTGCCCGACATACTGAGGGTGACTTTAAAATCGCGGTAGTTTGAAAGAAGTTCGGTAAACATACGTAAAGCAGGCAGGTAGCATTTCTCCGCCACTTTTAAAAATATCTGAATGTTACTTTCATCCCAGAGAAATTTTTTCCGATCAGGATGAAGCCTGAATGGCTGATGAAGCTGGAAATAAAATGTGGCGAGCGGCATTTGAAGAACCCCCTTTCTTCAATTTCGGCGGGTGTTATTCGTCAAAGCTTGCATTGCGTGAAGCCATACCCGCGGTGCAAATCCTCATAATGGCAGAGAGCGGAACCCAGACGCTTTTTCGTACCCCTTGTCATTCCTGCACCTCCCTTTCATTCCCACTCCGAAAAATACATTCGAGGGCAGGCTCAGGCGGCATTTCGTGATTATGGTTTAGTATATAACTTTTTGTGAAGGATGTAAACGTAGAGTATAATGACTGAAGAAAAAAGTAACGCCCTGCCCTTCTCCTAACCCTTGCCCCGCGAATACCTGGTATGGAAACGCCCGCTTCGTTAGCTCTTTATCATGCCGCCGTTTAGAGAAGTCACTATGTCACTCTTATTGACATTATAATTAGATTCATGAAATAATCATTACATATGATCGATAAGCGAATTTTAAAACAGAAGACACTGAGAGATAGTGATGTAATAAAGGCCGCACGGCTTGCCAATCTTCCCAGGATCACCTACCCGGAAGCTCTCCCGATTACTGCAAAAAAAGATGACATCATACAGGCCATAAAGAGACACCGGGTGGTCGTCATAACCGGTGAAACGGGATCGGGAAAAACGACACAGATACCCAAGATGTGTCTCGAAGCCGGCAGGGGGATTTACGGTTTCATCGGCTGCACACAGCCAAGAAGGGTTGCCGCCATAACCGTGGCCCATCGGATCGCCGATGAACTTGGAGAAGAGATCGGTCGTTCCGTGGGTTATCAAATACGCTTTGAAGACAGGTCTGGACGAAACAACTACATCAAGATAATGACGGACGGGATTCTCCTGAACGAAGCTCAGAATGACCCATACCTCAGCAGGTATGATACCATCATCGTTGATGAAGCCCATGAAAGAAGTCTGAATATCGATTTTGTCCTGGGTATCCTAAGGACTCTCCTTCGGAAAAGAAGGGATCTCAAAGTCATCATCACATCGGCAACAATCGACACGGAAAAGTTCTCCCGCGCCTTTCACTCCCCGATCATTGAAGTTTCCGGCCGTATGTACCCCGTGGAAGTGCGCTACAAGCCCCTCGATCATCAACTGGAGGAATCAGGAGAGATCAGCTATGTCGATGCGGCGGTCATCGCCGTGGAAAAGCTCATGTCAGAAAGATATGGCGGGGATATTCTTATATTCATGCCCACGGAACAGGATATCCGGGAAACGTGCGAACTCATTGAGGCAAAGCTTGATTATGAAGCTACCGTTCTTCCGTTGTTTGCCCGCCTTCCCTGGATGGAACAGCGCCGTGTCTTTCAGCCAACACCCAATAGGAAGATTGTGATAGCGACAAACGTTGCGGAAACATCCATCACCATTCCCGGTATCAGGTACGTGATTGATACAGGTCTGGCACGCATCTCCCAATATAATCCCCGTTCCCGGACGACTAGCCTGCCCATCAGGACCATTTCGAAGAGCAGCTCGGACCAGAGGAAGGGACGATGCGGCCGGGTGCAGAAAGGGATTTGTATCCGTCTGTTCGATAAAGCCGACTATGAAGACCGGCCCCTGTTTACCGAACCTGAAATTCTCAGATCAAACCTGGCTGATGTCATCCTGAGAATGCTTTCCCTCAATCTGGGAGAGATATCAGCATTCCCTTTCATTGATCCTCCGAATCCAAAGAACATCAGGGACGGTATTGAAATCCTCAAGGAGCTTGGGGCGCTTGAATCGCGGAATAAGGACACAGGCATGGGCGATGATCAGCAGTATTCACTGACGGAAAAAGGAAGGATGATGGCGCGCCTTCCCATTGATCCCCGAATCTCACGCATGATCATTGAGGCGGAAAAGGAAAGATGTGTGGGGGAAATTCTGATCATTGCCTCCGCACTGAGCACTCAGGACCCGAGAGAACGGCCTTCTGAACATGCGGCCGAGGCCGATAAAATTCACGCCGGTTTTGCCGACCCCTCTTCCGATTTCATGACCCTTCTTCGCATCTGGAACCAGTACCACGGCTTGATGCGCACCGCGAAAAGCAAGAACCGGATGAAAAAATTCTGCAGGGATCATTTTCTTTCATTCAGAAGGATGAGGGAATGGATTGACGTTTATGACCAGCTCACATCGATTCTGGATGAGCAGGGGTTGAATATAAAAATAAGCAAGGATATAGATGATAAAACCCTCTACGAAGGCATCCACAAATCGGTCCTCTCCGGGTATCTTTCCAACATAGCGATAAAAAAGGAAAAGAACATTTATACTGCCGCAAAAGGGAAAGAAGTGATGATCTTTCCCGGTTCCGGTCTCTTTAAAAAAGGCGGAAACTGGATTGTGGCCGCTGAGATGATTGAGACATCCCGTCTTTTTGCCCGAATGGCGGCCACTATCAAAAGTGAATGGCTGGAGGAACTGGGAGGGCACCTGTGCCGTTCAACATATTCCGAGCCGCACTGGAGCCGGGATCGAGGTGAAGTGGTAGCCTACGAGCAGGTTAGTCTTTTCGGGCTGGTAATTGTTCAGAGGAGGTCTGTTTCGTACGGCCGGATCAAACCTGATGAAGCCTCTGAAATATTCATCCGCAACGCCCTCGTGGAAGGAGACGTGAAGAAACCCTTCCCCTTTCTGATTCACAATCTGGATGTAATTGAGCGGATTGAAAATATAGAGGATAAAATAAGAAGGCGCAACCTCCTCGCAGGTGAACACGAACTCGCATGTTTTTACCATGAAAAACTCCCGGGAATCTATGACGTAAGAACCCTTCAAAAACTGATCATGCAAAAGGGAAGTGATGACTTTCTTCGGATGAAGGAAGAGGATATAATGATTAACACCATGGAACACGACGATCTCGCCCTTTATCCTGATGAGGTCATCCTCGATGAGAAACGTTTTTCCTGCAGTTATCATTATGAGCCGGGACACCCTGAAGATGGCGTAACCCTCAAGGTTCCCCTTCACATGATTTCCGCAATCCCTGCAAACTCTGCAGACTGGCTTATCCCCGGTATCATCCGGGAGAAAATTACTGCACATTTGAAAGGTCTGCCAAAGGAATACAAGAAAAAGCTTCAGCCTTTTTCGCAAATCTGCGACATCATCATGGCAGAAATGAATGATAGAAACGTACCTCTCGTCTCCGCCCTTGGGAACTTTATCCATGAAAGGTTCGGTGTGGATATACCGGCCTCATTATGGCATTTAGATAGTCTCGACAATTATTTGAAGATCCGCTTTGCCGTTATCGATTCCAAGGGACAGGAACTGGCATCAAGCAGGGATATCGGCCTTCTCCAGAAAGATATTATCGCTGAAGCGGAATCAAATGCCTTCAACAAAGCGCGACTGCTGTGGGAAAAAACGAGACTTACATCCTGGAACTTCGGAGAGCTTCCGGATGCAATCACCCTGGAGAGTGGAGGATATTTTGAAGGTTATGCGTATCCGGGCCTCGAAGCCGGGGAAGGATGCGTCCATGTCCGTTTATTCAAGAGCAAACGTGAGGCTGAAGTATCGCATAATAAAGGCATTACCGTTTTATACACGATTTATTTCAAGGAAGAGTTGAAGTATTTGAAAAAGGCTATTACCC
>JAPLJS010000074.1 GCA_026388545.1 Deltaproteobacteria bacterium | reverse complement strand
TCCAGGATTTTCATCAATGCGGAGATGCCGTCGTCCACATAGGTGAAGCATCGTTTCTGATGACCGCCGTCAACAAGGACGATGGGACGTTTCATAAGCAGCTCGGCAATGAATTGTGTGACTACCCTGGAACTCCCCTCCTTGGCCGCATACAGTGAATCCAGCTTGGCCCCAATCCAGTTGAAGGGTCGAAACAGGGTAAATTCGAGGTGTCCCCGTGTACCATGGGCATAGATAACCCGGTCTAAAAGCTGCTTGCAGCACGAATATATCCACCGCTCCTTCTGAATCGGCCCGACCCTTAAAAAACTCTCGTCCTCTTTAAATTCCTGGTCTGTGCAGGCCCCATAGACCTCCGATGTGGAGGGAAACACCACCCGTTTATGATACTTCACACACTGTTTAACGACGCCGAGATTCATTTCGAAATCCAGCTCATAGACGCCGATGGGGTCCTCAACATACAGCTTGGGTGTGGCAATGGCCACAAGAGGCAATATGACGTCGCATTTCTTTACGTGATACTCAATCCATTCTTTATTGATCGCTATATCACCCTCAAGGAAGTGGAAACGTGGGTTATTCACGTCTTCACCGAGACGATCATTGGCGAGGTCCATACCATAGACGCTCCAGTCTGTTTGATTGAGTATCCTGTTGGTCAGATGATGGCCGATAAATCCGTTTACCCCGAGTATTAATATCTTCATGTTAAAACTAATCCTTCCTTACCCTTAAAATAATGAAATATAAGATCGTTTTTCATTCTTGATCCCGCTGTTTCGATATCAACAAGTTTTACCCGCCCCTCACCCGTTCTGACAAAAACATAACTGTTCTCAACCTCTATCTGTCCGGGAAGATGATCGTGAACACCATCTTCTTCGGGAAGCGCCCACCAGATCAATATTTTTTCACCACCGGGCAAAAAGGCAAATGCACCCGGATAGGGCCCGGTTACCGCCCGGATGAGATTATAAATTCTCATTGCCGGCCAGCTCCAGTTTATGCGTCCATCTTCCGGTCTGCGCCCGCCGAAATAGCTCCCTTGTGTCAGATCCTGCGGAATCCGCGGGGCTTTTCCTTCTTTGATAAGGGGGAGGACTTCCTCGAGCAATGTGCCGGCAGTCATGCAGAGCTTGTCATACAGGGTCCGGGCTGTGTCATTAAACTCTATGGTAATGACTTTCTGCCCAACAATATCGCCTGCATCCGGCTTTTCGATCATATGGTGGAGTGTAACCCCCGTCCGTTTCTCCCCATTCACGAGCACCCAATTTACCGGAACTCTTCCCCGATAGGCAGGCAGAAGCGAGCCATGAAGATTGTATGCCCCTGATGCTGGTATGGTTAAGATATCCCGACTGAGCATACTCCGGTAATAAAAGGAAAAGATCACATCGGGAGCAAGACGGGAAACTTGTCGAATCCACTCAGGTACGTTCACATTATCCGGGCAGAATACATCGATATGATTCTTCTTCGCCCATTCGACAACCGAATCGAACCAGCAATTTTCTCCGGGGTCGTCTTTATGGGAAAAAATGGCTGCTATCGTAAAACCCGCGCGTTGCAGGGCTTCAAGTCCGCAAATACCCATATTATGGTAAGCAAATACAACGGCCCTCACTGCATATCCTTTGCATTCTCCGACGAATGGACCTTTTCGATAACGTACTCCGGTCTCTTTCTCACTTCTCTGTAAATCCGGCCAATATATTCCCCTATGATGCCAAAGGCAAAAAACTGCAGGCCCACAAAAACAAACAAAATCGCAAAGAGTGTAAAAACACCCTGAGCAGCCCACAGGGCGCCATACAACAGTCTGGCAACAGCAAGCAAGATACCGAAGCAAACACCCCCCAAAGCCATCCCGATGCCTCCATACATGAGGAGCTTCATGGGAAGATCAGAGAATGATGAGATGAGGTCAAACTGAAGATTGATGAGTTTTCGCAAGGAATAGTTCGTTTTTCCCCCATATCGTTCTTCATGGGCAACCTCAATTTCCGTCACACGCTTCCCGAAAAAGGTCGCCAACGCAGGGATGAATGTTGCGTGCTCGTGACAGGCAATCATGCGCTCGACTACAGGGCGCCGGTAGGCCCGCAGCATGCATCCCCAGTCGGTCATCCTGACCTTCGTGATCCTTCTTGTAACGATATTTATAAGCTTCGAGGGCAGTATCCTGAATAGGGAGTCCTTGCGACTTTTTCTTATCGTACCTACTACATCGTAGTTGCCGTCTTCCATCTCCTTCACAAGCTTCGGTATCTCTTCCGGAGGGTTCTGAAGATCCGCATCTAACGTGATTGTGATATCGCCCCTGACGATTGAAAACCCGGCGAGGATCGCCGCATGTTGTCCGTAATTTCGCACAAGCTCTACAACTTTCACCTCGGGCTGGGTGCTGAAGCTTTTCAATATCGAGAGAGAATCATCCCGGCTCCCGTCATCGATCAGAATTATCTCATAGGGCTTGCCCATGTTTTGCATGACCGGCCGGATACGTTCCATCAATGCATGCAGGTTCTTTTCCTCATTATAGACTGGAATGACCAAAGAAATCATCGGTTGTGAACTCATGAGATTTTCCTTATTCTTGTATATTTCTTGCCCGGTTCAGGCCGCTTTCCGAAAACTAACTTTTCAATATTTCCTTTATCGCTTCACAAACGTAGGATACATCATCATCCGCCATGTCCGGAAACAGAGGCAGTGATATGATCTTACCTGCGGCGTGCTCCGTTTCCGGAAGCATGCCCTCCCCATTCCCGAACTGATTTTTGATATACTGTAAGAGGTGGCAGGCGGGGAAATGAAGACCGTAACCAATATTATACTCAGACAGCTTTTCCATAAAGAGACCCCGATCCATGGACAGAACCTTTATGATGAACAGGTGCCATGCATGAACATGCGGATATTCCGGTATTCCGGGTAACTCGAGACCCGCTGTATCTTTCAGCCCTCCCCTGTAAAGTGCGGCAATCTCGGCTCTCCTGCAATTAATTTCATTTAATCTCGACAGTTGGGCAAGTCCGAGGGCCGCCTGCATGTCGGGAAGATTATATTTGAATCCCGGTTGATGAATGTCATATTCCGGGTTTCCCCCTTTCCCGTAACGCTTCCATGCGTCCCTTTCGATACCGTGAAATCTTAAAAGTCTCAATTGTTTTTCCAGTTTTTCATCACTGTGCGTAATCATGCCGCCTTCGCCGCTGGTGATATTTTTTATCGGGTGAAAAGAAAAAATGGCGATATGGCCGAATCCTCCCGCGTGAACTCCTTTATAATACGTGCCGACGGCATGGGCCGCATCTTCAATGACGGTAAGGTTGTATCGCTCTGCAATTCCCAGAATCCTGTCCATATCGACAGGCGCTCCGGCAAAGTGAACGGGGATTATGGCCTTTGTTTTGGGGCTGATCTTTTCCTCCAACAGCTCCGGATTCATGTTCAAGGTATCATGGTGGATATCAACGAAAACAGGCCTGGCTCCAAGCATGACGATCATATTCACGGTAGAGGCGAATGTCATGGACGGTGTAATAATCTCATCCCCTTCCCCAATCCCCAGGGCAAGAAGCACAAGGTGCATGCCGGCCGTGGCGGAACTTAGAGAAACTGCATGGGATGCTCCCGTCAATTCACGGAATTTATCTTCAAATGCCTTACAGGCAGGTCCGGTGGTAATCCATCCGGATTTAAGGCATTCGACTACCCCTTCAATTTCCCTATCGCCAATAGACGGCCTGGACAGGGGTAAAAAATTCTCTCTAATCTTCATAGTACGTCAGTTATCCTTTTGAAGGTGAACAAGATAATAGTAGCTATTATCCCATAAGACTCTGAGGTTAGGTACTTCTTTTTTCAAATTTTCCATATTCTTATATTTTGTCACGCAGTAGATGTCTTTCTTCTGGTGGTAAAGTCTAAAAAAGTTATCCGAATTAAGGAAATAATGCGATCTTTCTTCAAGAGGCAGTTTTTCTACACCCGTTCTCAATTCACCGATGTCATCAACGATGGGCGTCCTCATTTTACCATAAAAATCGATGCCGTAAAGCGACATCCCGTACTGATAAAGCTCCTGTTCAGCCGGAACATGATCTTTTATAACCTTAACGAGCGGATAGGCCGATTTGTAAGGAGTCAGAAATTGGGACAGGGGGAATACCAGCGAACCCATAAAAAGAAACGAGATTACATAAATGGTCATGAACCAGCCTTTTCCCCATTTTTTCCTGATGAAATCAGGTAAAATTACGATCGATATCTGCAGTAAAATGGGAAAGATCACCCATGGCAACCATGCATACAAAGATATGCCGTGTCTTTTTAGGAAAGGCGGTACGAGAAGCACTGCAATGAACAAAAGAGATTGCAAGAGAACAGGGGAACAATACAGTACTCCCGCTGCCTTACTTTTATCAAGAGCCTTTTCCTGATCATCATGGACCCTGAAAATATGGCCCATAAAAACCGCTAGCGGCAAGAACACGGGAGCAACATAGGGAATAAGTTTGGATGAGGAAACCGAAAAGAATGAAAAAATAACGCCTATCCATGTAAGCAAGAAAATCTTTTCCGTTGACTTAAATTGAAGATACTTTTCTGTGCCGCTTTCTTTGACGGCTTTAAAAAGAAAAGCACACCATGGGAGTGTACCCGCAATTATTATTGGAATATAAAAATAGAACGGCTCTTTCTTAGCATGCATGGTTGTCGTATATCTGAGAAAATGTTCCTGGACGAAAAAAAACCACACAAAGTCTTCATTCGCCATATGAACAAGAATCAGCCATGGACCGGCAACAGCCAAAAAGATCATAATTCCTATGGGTGAGAAAAGCCTAAATATATCACGCCATCTTTTGGAAACCAAAAGCCATATTGCAGTGATGGCAAAGGGAAAGACGATACCGATCAACCCTTTCGCGAGAAAGGCGAGGGCACAGAAAAGATAAAAGAGATAAAGCCTTTTTTTCCCTTCCCCGCCGCCTGAAAAATGCCTGTATCCGGACCATATGGCAAGACAGACGAAGAACGTCAACGGCATATCCAGGATGTTAATCCTTCCGATTATAAAATGATATAAAGACGTCGTTAGAACGGCAGCCGCATAAAATCCCGTTTTTGCATCATGAAAAAAAGTCCCTATGGAATAAACAAGAAGGATGCACCCCCAGGCACACAATGCTGTAAACAGCCTTGCAGAGAATTCATTCTCTCCGAAGATTTTAAATGATAACGCCGTTGCCCAGTAAGACAATGGCGGCTTTTCAAGATAGACGGTTCCCTTTAAATGCGGTGTTACATAATCGCCGGAATGATTCATGGCGCTGGGAATAGCACTATAACGCGCCTCATCCGGCTACATTAACGGCATAACCGTCAGGAGGGTTACATAAAGTATGAATGGTATGATGAAAAAAATGATTTTTTTATTTTTGAATAAATCCATCAGTTATCAGACACAATTCCCGCTCTCAATAAAATAGGTAGTTTAATCTGTTCTTTAACACTTCTTTTCCGATTCTTCCATGGCTTTCTTGAAGCCTTTTATGGCCTTTCCGATTGACATAGAAGCATATTTCCCCTATGTAGATCGTACTGATACTTTTAACATTTTACATCTACGATACTTACCGGCAATAGATAATAGAATGATCATCATTGATGCGCACATACATTTCTCCAGAATAGCCAGCTTCCAGGATACGGCTCTCCGGGAATCAGGTTGTGATTATTCATTAACCGGTCTTCAGGCGGATTTGGCCCGTAATAATATCCGGGCGGCTGTCGGAATGGGACTTCAGGAAACTTCCCTGTTTGGATTTCCCGATGCGGCTGCATCAAATCCGATGGAGTTGGACCTGTCCGACTCATGGCCTGAACAGCTCTATTTCTGCCCCGGGATCAACCCTCATGACCTTTCCGATAATTCTCTGGAAAAGATTGAAAAGGCGCTGCAGAATCCCAGGACCGTCGGCATAAAATTATATCCCGGCTACTATCCATTCTCCGTAACTGATCAGATTTACACTCCAATTTACGAGCTGGCAGCGCAATTCCATCTTCCCGTTGTCATGCACAGCGGCGATACCTTCTCTGAACGAGGGCTTCTCAAATACTCCCATCCCCTGGCAATTGATGAACTTGCTGTAACTCACCGGCAAAATATCTTTGTCATTGCTCACCTGGGAGACCCATGGGTGAAGGAAACGGCAGAGATCGTACGAAAAAACACGAATGTGTGGACCGATATTTCCGGGCTTCTGGTGGGAAGCCGGGCTTATTTACAGGAGGCGGGTTGCGAACCGCTCATACTGAATGAATTTCGCCACGCCCTTTTGTATGCCGCAAGCTGGGATAAAATCCTCTTCGGCACCGATTGGCCTCTGGCGCCTATGGATGTGTATCTCGACTTTGTAGAGAGGATTGTCCCCGAAAAACATCTGGAAAACGTTTTAGGGAAAAATGCATTGAATGTGTTTACCAAAATATCGAATACATAAATCGATTGAAAGAGGTTTTACATGGCCCGTTATCTATACTCCTTGATTCTGATCTCACTTTTTTCTGTGGCCTTGGCTATTTTCCCCTCACCGGTATCTGCGGACTGGACTCCTCTTATTGAGCGCCTCGTAGCCGACAAGTTCGACGAGCAAACGGTAAGAAGGCTCTTTGCCCAGCCTGGTGTAAAGTTTGATCCGGGCGCCATGTCATGCAAGCTCAAGGAACTCATAAAAAAACGAGACAAAAAGCCTGATGCTGCCTATGCCCGCAAGTACAGGGCTGCTTATGCCCGCTTCTTAAGACCGGAAGTGATTGCCGGGGCGCGCTCCTATGCGCAGAGAAACGATGTGACATTGCGGAAGATAACGAATGACTACTGTGTTCCGAAGGAGATTGTCGTATCAATTTTGCTTGTTGAAACCGAGCTTGGCAAAAACATGGGCAACCGTGGCGCCTTCAATACACTGGCGAGCATGGCTTTGAGTTCCGATCTGGAAACGATCCGCCCCTATCTTGCGCCTGATCTGATTACTGAGAGAAATGAGGATTACGCAAGGAAACGCTGCCGCCAGAAGGCCGATTGGGCTTATTCAGAGCTCAAAGCCCTGATCAGATACGCCTCGGGAAGAGGTATCGATCCGCTCGGCATTCCCGGTTCACTGTATGGCGCAATCGGGATTTGTCAGTTTATGCCCACACAGATCTCCGCGTATGGAATCGACGCGGATAAGGACGGGCATATCAACCTCTTTTCAGAGGATGATGCCCTTTACAGTGTCGCCAATTACCTGCGCGCCCACGGCTGGAGGTGCGGTATCAGCGCGAAGAGGCAGTACCGCGTAATCCTTGCATACAACCATAGCAATATCTACGCTAGTACCGTTCTGGGTGTGGCCGGAAAGCTAAAGCAGAAAGGCGGAGATAAACCGGTTACGAAATTGGAATAATTGGCATTATGGAACTGGATTTCTCATTATTGACATATGTGAGGAACTATCCTATGCTCCCATCAGTATAAAAAAACAAACAAAGAGAGGTGAACCATGAAAAGAATATTAATTGTTGTACTCGCGATTTTTTTTGCTCTGACCGTCTCAGGTTGTGGCAAGGGTAAGGAAGAAGGCAAAGGAGAAAAGGCCAAGGGAGATACCCTGATGGCAAAGGAGATGTCGGTAACGGTAGTGAGCAGCTCCGGTGGGCATACCAATCAATCGAAGCTCTATATGAAAGCCGACAAGGTCCGTATGGAGAATGAGATGGCAGGAGGATCATATACAATTGTCCGTCGGGATTTGAAAAAGGTCTGGATGGTCATGCCGCCCAGCAAGACATATATGGAGATGGCCGAAGGTAAGAAGGAGGATGCAGCCATTCCGGAAGATAAAGTGAAGGGGGAAGTCAGCCGGAAGGTTGTCGGCAGCGAGACGATTGACGGGCACCCCTGCACAAAATATGAAGTTACCGTAAAGGTGGATGATAAGACCATGAACACCTATCAGTGGATGGCAACAGACATAAACTTCCCCGTTAAAGCAGCATCGGTGGATGGGAGCTGGTCCATGGAATATAAGGATATCAAATTGGGATCTCAGCCCGACAGTCTGTTTGAGCTGCCGGCAGGGTACCAAAAGATGTCCATACCGTCAATGCCGCCAGGTGTAGGTAAAAAGTAATAAGTTTTGTAGTGGAAACCTATATATTAATGTAGGAAAAGGGGTCATCTATGACCCCTTTTTTTATTCATCTCTTTTTTCAGGTAAGGGGGCAGTTGCACTATTTATCCACTATCCCCCATCAATCCATTGCTATTCAGGGGATAGCTGCTTACTTGACTCAATAGAGGATATCCGATCAGATACATTAAGCCTACAATGCAGGCAGCGAAAACAAGAAATGTGACTAATCCAATCATAATTTATCTTTCCTTAACACTTAACGCCCAGCTTGAGGAGCGTGTGTGGAGCGGCAGCGTAACACACGTCCCTCTCAAAGCTGTTGTTGGGTAATCAGCGGTTTATTGTAACTACACAATTCTATTCAATTTCCAATTTTTCTTTTTTATAAAAGGGATTATCCAGCGTTCATCCCTGCTGTGGAAAACATACCTACTCGCATTATGAACCGTTCTTCGATTCATTTCTTTTACTACTTGGGTAGATGCCTGAATGAAATTACGAGGCAAATCTATCCTCCAAGTTGCCCATAAAACAACATGGCTTGAAATTGGAAAGGAGATCTCTGAATCCCTTCTTCCAACACCCATTCCTGTAAAATAAAAAACAGGATTGTCGCATGTTAAGAAAACTGGCTGTTGGTCAAATTCCCAAAATACCCAGGTCATTGCTTTAATTGTCTCGACAATTCTTGGAGTCCGTTCAGGAGGGATATTTTCTAACCAAATTTCTTTCGGCGGATCTACAGCATAGGTCGCCAAAATATCATCTATTTCTCTCTTTCTCTTTTCTAGAAATTCAGCTTTTTCAGGCTTATCGTCAAGAATATTGCCTAAATCGGCGCTCATTTTTTTGGCTATTCCATCTGCTAGGCGTGGAGCCATCTTTTTCAAATCTTCTTTAGCACGCGGAACCCGTTTCCACATCACTGCCATGTATTCTGCAAATATATATTTATCATCATCATTGATTTGATGCCGACTGCGTATTTTATCAAGTACTGTATTTGCGGGTCCTTCAATATCATTCGCCAAATATTGTTCTATATCCTCAGAATAGAAGTTTGTAATATTTGCCAAGCCCTTAATTTGTGTATTAAATTTAGTACCAGTACCCTTTTCATAAGCCCAAAGCATATTGTCTTCAGATTCTGTAAATCCTTTTAGATAATATTGAGGAAGGTAGTGATGCCCCATTAAAATAATCCGTGCCTATTTCTGCCCAACGCTAAGGCTCACCGGGAGCCAGGTTTATCGGCGATCCGGTGGAGCCGATTGTTGGACGCTCAGTTTTATTTGTTTTAATCTCCTCTTGGCAACCAGCCTTTTGCATTCATTGGCGGAATGGGTATGCCTTTTTTTTTCAGGTGGTTTATTATTTTCTCTGCACGTTCTCCGGGCCAACCATCCCAGTTACCATTCCAACAGGTCATGCAAACTTCAATTTGGTAACTATCTATCCATTTGCCGTCATAAATATGTTCTTCAAACTGAAACTTCTTACCACAGGTAAAGCAATGATGAGTCTTTTTGTCCTCAGTCATTTTAATAATCCTCCAAGGAGAGATGACGATAGGGTAATGGTCTTTATCATTCGGGTTGATCCTAATTTGCCTTATGGTTTTTATTTATCATCACGCTAATATCGCGCATCAGCGGCACGGACGGCAGCCCGCGTCTACCTGCATGCCTTTGTTGGATGGTCATGCATTCAGAACGAAATCCAAGAATTTCTCTGTTATCCTATATATAGGTGCATTTGAGACAGTCACATCTATAATGTATCCGTGATTTTCCAAGACTGCAATTTTTCCTTTCAGATTCTGATGCTGGGTCTCAAAGTAAAAGAATCGAGGTTGTTGGCTATTGAATATGACTTTGTTGCTTGGGAGTATAACGAATTCTCTTATAGAAGAATTCTCATGCCTTGTGAAGTCCGCTTTCATTTCAGAAATCAATTCTGGCATCTGATCTTTAACTTTCTTGAAAGTATCCTTCGCCTTCTTGGTATTTTCAGTGTCGCGACGCCGATCTGTATATTTCGATGCGAAATAGTTACCTGCGGCACCAGTAGCGGCACCAATCAGGAACGTTACGAAATATGATGCCCAGGATTCCAATGCTTTCCTTTCATCGAACAATTAATATACGAACTTTGCTTTTCCCGGTATTTTGAGTATCAAGATAATACAGCTTCTTTTTCCTTGAAAGGAAAACACCTCATAATTATAAGCGCATAACTGTCTACATCATTTCGTATATTATGATAATACCGGATAAAAGCGAACTTCGTAAAACAAGGGATATTTGTCCAATGCCGCTCTGCAAGAGTTGCTTCCAGAGTTTCCAGAAGGTACCTTTGAATAAGGAAAGCTAATGAACACTCGCCATTTACCTTGTTCATTTCAGCGAGTGAAATCTATTCTGCGACAAATTTAAATTCTATCGGCAGTCTTAAAATTCGTTTCGCCTCATAATAGGTCACAAATTGATCGGTTGTCACTTTGGGTCTGGAACTGAAAGGGCACGGCATATCTTGATCGCAAGTCTGTCAGATATTTCTGTATGACGCGGAACAGCCTCGATTTTTCCGGTGTTGGGATTGATCCAAAGAGAGTGCGCGCTACCCTCGCGTTTCAGGAAACACCCGTACCGCCCAGATGTTTGAGTAGTTCATTCCTTTTCATCCCACTGAAATCACTTCTCTCGTAGCGTCTGCCGGAATGCCCCGAAGCGCATCTTCCCGTCTATCTTCCAGAATCAAATCAATGGCTTCTGACAGGTTTTTCAGACATTCATCTTTTGTCCTGCCTTGTCAGTTCGCGCCAGGAATCTCTAAACAGTATGCGATAAACCAGTCACCGTCTTGTTCGACTATGGCTGTGAATTCGTTATGCATAACGTTCACTCTTTTGTTTTTTTACTAATATTTATCCAATGTCATTGACTTAAGCACTTTGCCCCCCCTCTTTTTTAAAGAGGGGGTTGGGGGAGATTTTACGGAATGCAATTAAAATCCCCCTGAATCCCCCTTTGCAAAGGGGGAATTGAAAGAAATAATATTCTTAAGTCAACGACATTGAATATTTATCTGATCTTCCGGTCAATCTCCCCTTTTTCCAGCATAAGAATAATTGTGCAATTACAATCAGAATGCCCGTCACGGCCTCAGGGCTTCAGGGACTGCTAAGGGGACATCGAGCGGTTTTATATACTTATTAACAAGATCAGTCGTATTTTTGACGTTCAGTTTTCCGAACAGGAATGAGAACTGGTTTTCCAGTTCATCACCGATCGCCCGCAACGCTTCTTTCGGAAGATGCCAGAGCTCTTTTTTAAAAGGGCCGAACCCCTTTTTCCGTGTCTTATAGATAAACTGCTCTTCCGTATCCGTGTCTATTTTCTCGCTTACAAGTTCAGTTTTTATATACTGATATATCTGATCCTTGAGTGTTCCTGGCAGGTGTTTGCTGTCATAGATCATATTCTGAAATCCCGTTGCCAGGTGGATTTCGGCAGTGCCGGTCGTCGGAAATTTATCAAACGCCTCATTGGGAAGGGTCGAAGCCCCGTGCTGGACGGCGCCGGAAAGACCAAAATCCGCTTTCGCGACTTCGGAGAGTTTTTCCAGGGTATCGAAGTCCAGCTTGACCTTGGCGATACTTCCATCGGGTAGAGGAACTCCTCCATGGGTGGTACCTGACTGCACACTGATCTTGCTGATGCCCTTCATATCTTCGCCGTTCTTGCGGAGATCTTCTAAATAGCCGGCCATAAAGACCCGCAATTCTTCAACGGTGCTGTTTTTCCCTCCAACCTCCCCGATCTCGCCGCCGACGGAGATCGTCATATCGGCGGGTTCCAGATCCCGGATCATGGTGGTCAGCTCTGCCGCGAGGCTGTAATTCGTTTTCTGCTGCTCCGCCACTGTTGGTTTTGATAAATCCACCAGCGTTGAGGTATCGATATCGATATTGTAAAACCCCGCCTCGATGGCTTCCCAGATCAGGTCTTTGACTTTCTGAACTTCTTTAGCCGGATCGGATGCAAATTTTTTCGCATTTACCTGGAAATGATCGCCCTGCAGAAAGAGATGTCCCCGGTATCCGACTTTAATCGCAGCGGCAATTACCGCACAGGTGTACTCCTCAGGACGCTGAGCAGTGTAGTCAATTTCAGAACGGGCAATCTCAAAAATCACGGGGCCGACATTGCCCTTCATGGCGGCGCGCAAAACGGCTTGAGCAACATCATAGGTGAGGGCTCGGATGTTAATGGCCGGTACGGTAAAACCGGACACCTCCTTACGACCCATTGCCTCATAGAGTGGCTGGATAGATGTTGAAAAAACACCCAGGGCCGCTCCGCTCCTCCGGATCAACCACCGGGCGGCCTTCCCTGTCTCTTCCTGAGGACTGAATACTACCGTAAAGATCAGATCGTCAATGAGTGAATCCCGGAGCTTTTCCGCATCCAGCACCTTTACATCACCATCCGAAATCTTCAGAACCCCGTCAAAACCTTTTTTCAACTGAGCGATGCTCTCATAGATCGTTGCCATAGCATTTGCCCTCCACCATTAGCTATTAGCCATTAGCAAGAAATTCCTTCGCCTTTTCCACCTCAAAACGGCTCCCGATATATATCGGACAACGCTGATTAAGATCCTCCACCGTGATGGACAGGATATCCTGTTTGCCATTCGTGGCCATACCGCCGGCCTGTTCGATGATGAACGCCATGGGCTGAAGCTCAAACAGAAGCCTCAATTTTCCCTTGGGGCTCTTCTTGAGAGCAGGGTAGGTAAAGATACCTCCTCTTTTGATTAAGACCTGATTGATATCCGGCACAAACCCACCGCTGTAGCGGAGCTTGTACCCTTCCGTCTCCAGAAATTCTATGTACTTGAGGTGTTCCGGGGTCCAGTCTCTTCTCAATCCTCCCAGGCTGTATATGTCTCCTCGTTCCTTTAAAATTATGTTTTCCTCGGAAAGGACATACTCCCCTTCTCTGTTCAACACAAATTCATGGGTTCCCTTTCCCGCAGAATAGACCATCGTAATCAGAGGGCCATACGTGATGTACGTGGCTGCTGCCAATGTTTTTCTTCCTTCGGCTAACATAGACTCTGTATGAATGCCGATGATTGTTCCTATGGACAGATTTGTATCCACCAAAGAAGAACCGTCCAGAGGGTCCGCAGTGATGAAATATTTTTCGTCTCCCCTGCCGATCTGAACTACTGAATCCTGTTCTTCTGATGCATATTCCCTGACAAACCCTGAATATTCGAGTTGGTTCTTGAGAATTTCGTCGGCACTTCTATCCAGATTCAGTTGATCTTCATCAAAGATGTTCTTAAATCCGGCCAGTTTCCGGTTTGATTCATGAATCTTGGCGGAGATGTATTTGCCCATAACAGCAATTTGCCATATGAGCCTGCGCAATTCAATTTCCACCCCGGCTTTCCACATGTGGCGACGCAGATCGACGGTAAATTTTGTGTAGTCCGAAATGCCCTCTCCCATGGCTGTCCATCCTTTTAATTTTTTTACTTTTTGTAACAATAAATTATGATTTTGACAAGTACATTTTTCATACCGGCATGAGAGGAAACAAATTGTAACGCTTAACCGGATGTGTTAGTAACCTATACCCAATGTCATTGACTTAAGAATATTATCTCTTTTAAGTCCCCCTTTGTAAAGGGGGATTCAGGGGGATTTTAATTGCATTCCGTAAAATCTCCCCCCAACCCCTCTTTAGAAAAGAGGGGAGTCAAAGTGCTTAAGTCAATGACATTGAACCTATACCTTAAATTTCATTTAAGGGGGGGTGCTGGTGCCTCCATAGGGCATGAGGTTTTTTTTATGAAGACGTCAGGAGATGACAAATGACAAGAGGAGAAGCGATTGAGTTATTAAATCAGTATATTAAGAATGAGAGAATGTTGAATCATTGTTACGCCTCGGAAGCGGTGATGAAGGCTCTGGCACGAAGGCTGGGAAAAAATGAGGAGGAATGGGGGATTACCGGATTGCTCCATGATTTGGATTTGGAAATCACAAACGCTGATCTATCCATCCATACACGGGAGACAGAGAAAATTCTCAGCGAAAAAGGAGTTGATCCTGAAATTATCGACGCGATCAAAATGCACAATGAAGAAGCCTGGGGCATGAAAAGGAATACAGTATTTCATCATGCACTGGCTGCAGGCGAGACCGTCACCGGAATGATTGTCGCCGCCGCACTTGTTTATCCCGATAAAAAACTGGCAAGCGTTAAGGCAAAGTCGGTGACCAAGAGAATGAAGGAAAAGGCCTTTGCGGCATCCGTCAATCGGGATACGATCATGGAATGTGAACGCATCGGGCTTCCGTTGGATGAATTCGTTGAGATATGTTTGCAGGCGATGAAAGAGATCAGCGATCAGCTGGGATTATAATCAAACACTACGCACGGGAGGAAAATAATGGGAAAGTCATACAGAATCGCTGTTATTCCGGGAGACGGAACAGGACCTGAGGTTATTGCGGAAGGATTGAAGGTCCTCAAGGCTGCATCGGCAAAGTTCGGCTTCGGACTGGATCTGTCCCATTATGATTTGGGCGGCGAGCGATATAAACGTACCGGTGAGGTAATGAGCGACGAAACCCTTGAAGAGCTGAGGAAGTATGACGCAATCTATCTGGGCGCCATCGGCCACCCCGATGTTAAACCAGGCATCCTTGAAAAAGGCATTTTGCTTAAACTCCGGTTCGGCCTTGACCAGTACATAAATCTGAGGCCTGTCATACTTTATCCGGGAGTGGATACACCTTTGAAAGACAAGAAACCGGAAGACATTGATTTTGTTGTTGTGCGGGAAAACAGCGAAGGCCTGTACACCGGCGCTGGTGGGTTTTTGAAGAGAGGCACGCCTGACGAGGTCGCGACCCAGGAATCCATAAACACGCGCAAGGGTGTGGAGCGATGCGTGAGATTCGCTTTTGAATATTGCCGCAAGCGCAACAAGGCAAAGAAACTGACGCTTTGCGGCAAGACGAACGTACTGACGTACGCATTCGACCTGTGGGAAAGGACATTCTATGAAGTAGCCAAAGAATATCCCGAGATAAAGACCGACTACGCCCATGTGGATGCAACCTGCATGTGGATGGTAAAGAATCCCGAATGGTTCGACGTTATCGTGACGGACAACATGTTTGGCGACATCATAACCGACCTGGGAGCAATGATCCAGGGAGGCATGGGAATAGCCGCAGGCGGCAATATAAATCCCCAGGGCGTTTCCATGTTCGAACCCATAGGCGGTTCAGCACCCAAATATACGGGGCTCTCCGTAGTCAATCCTTTGGCCGCCATCATGGCTGGTCAGATGATGCTGGAAACATTGGGGGAAGATGCTGCAGCAATGGCAGTAGAAAAAGCCGTAATGAAGGTTGTCAAAGAAAAAATTAAAAGCCTCACCGCCGGTCAAATGGGTTATTCAACCAGCGAGGTTGGCGATCTTGTGGCCGGTTTGATTTAGGTCCGGGGAAAGACCCTGGCCGGTTCTTTCCCCGAATCCCGACTCTTTCCTTCATATCCTTTCAAAAAAGACCGCTTTTGAAGATCCCCTCAGCCTGCTGCGGTGAATCTTCGATCCTTATGAAAATCATTAATCTTATTTACCCACTGCGGATTCAAATCGGTAAACGAAGCCATTTACTTTTAAAGTTACTCGAAAAAATTCCGATATACAAAATATAATGAGTTCGTAAAATGTCGTCATTCCGGCGAAAGCCGGAATCCAGAGTAAATGTAACTACTGGAAAGAACTGGATTCCGGATCAAGTCCGGAATGACAAAGTAGGGATGAAATTAGACTTATTACGAAACCATCAATACTAGTCAATAAACAGAAATTATCAGGCCTCAAATATCGGGAAAAACTGTGGGATCCTATTTTAAAAGAAAATGACAACTATTATAAAAGAATCAATGCGTTCAGGATTTTCGAACTTGTTTGTCACTATTTTCATTTGTGTCTTTACGTTACCATCATTATTATTTGCCGAAGAACCAGTACGGACATATGATAGACAGTCCATTCGATACCCTTCCATGGACACAGGACAGGTCTGGGCAAAGATCAGAAAAAATTCATATTCAAATCTCAATAAAGAATCTCAACTCGGGAAAAATGACATCACCCAAGACAAAGAAACAAAAAGGGTAAAAAAATTACCCTCCAAAACGTCACGCCCGACACGTCAAAGCGAAAGTCAAATAACTTCGCGTCAGACAGATAAAAAAGAGAATAAAAATAAGTCCTTAAATAAAACCTCTCAACTGACAAAGGTAAACTTTACAGAGGGAATAACGTCAGAAATACCAAAATCGAATCCGGGCGGAGAAGATCGGCACGATGAACAAGAACTAAATGATTCAGAAGTGCCTAAATCCAATCAATCCGGAAAAAATTGGAATTATCGGCAAGCACTCTATAATTCAGAAATGACAAAATCGAAGCAACCCGGGATAAATTGGAATTATAAGCAAGTACTTTATGATGTGGACTGCAGCCAAAAAAAGGCAAGGGCTCTCGTTACCTATTATTTTGATAAAAGTGATAAGCCTTTAGGATTAAAGCAAACCCCCGATGCGAAATGGTACCACATTTATCCTCGATCATTTGAAGAACAACTCTATACGGAAATTTGTCATCCCCGGTAAAAGATAACATTTCATCCCTGATTATATCCCGACGCAGGTAAGGCTTTTATACATTAAAATACCTGCTCATTAATTCTTTAACCTGCGCCTTCTCTTTATCATCGCCTCCAAGTTTTTCAACAATTAACGGCAGCCACTTGTCCCAGTCGGAGGCAGTAAAATTCCGACGTATGTCATTATATAATTCCTCTGAAAGATCATGGTAACTCAAGAGACTCCACAATACCTCTATTTTTATTTCATATTCAGGTGAAGTCTTCCACAGGTCGTATAGGAAATTTTTGACGTCGGGGTGAGACTTAAATTGGCGCAGCAGCGTTAGTGCAAATTGGCGAAGAGAAAGTACCTTTCCTTTTGAAGAAGCGATTTCTTTTAATAACTCTTTATCACCCTCCCTTATCTCTTCACGACAATAATTTATTAAAGGAGAAGAGTTCAAGTAGTACAGCAGTGCGTTGTCAATCTCTTCCCCATCCCTCAAATCCTGGATTGCTTTTTTTGCTGCATATCGATTTAGAATTTCTTGCTGCCCTGTATTCATTATAGTTTCCATCTTACCAATAAGTTCATATTTTTACACTATCTCCCGCCGGAATCTTTTTAAAAAAGAGGATGACATACGCTTGCCGGCGGACTTATTGAGAAGGTTCATGACCCATCATGAAGTCTTTGTAGTGAGGATATTCCTCTTCTATTTTTTTGCTGATGTCGTCACGTTTTTTATGCCTCGACAATTTCAAGAATTTCCACTCATCCTCTGTAAGGGTTTCGCCATGAGCCAAACCTATTCCTAATTCTGAACATAGCGCATCAGCAGCCTTTACAATGAGGACTGTTTTTTTCAACTCGGTATCCGTTACTATTTCCAAAAGGTCTTCCCTGTGGTGGTTCGCTATCACGAATGACAGGTTAGCGGGAAGATTCCATTGATTAGCAACATATTCGCCGACATCGCAGTGATCAAACCCGATCACCCTCAGTTCAGCCTCCATGAAAGAGATATTCTGCTCTTTCACTACGCGTATTACCTCGGCATATTTTTCTCGCATGGTAAGATTTATTACAACCTTGCCGACATCGTGGAGGAGACCATGGATGAGCGGCTCTCCTGAAGCAATGAGCCCTGTTTCATTGGCAATCACCGTTGAGCCTACCGATACCGCCATATTATGCTCCCACAGCAACCGGTCGGTATTACCCGGCATCCGAAGTAAATCTTTTAACGATGCAGCAAATATAAGAGCTTTAATTGTGTTGAATCCGATTCGAATAATCGCATCAGTGACATCACCGACACTTCTGCCTCTCCTGTAGTAAGGCGAATTGGCTATTCTCAGGAGTCTGGAAGAAAAAGACTGATCCAGAGAAATAACCTTTTTCAGTTCTTCCAGCGATGAAGAATCATCGGCAATGATCTGTAAGATTCTTGAAGCGACAACAGGAAGTGAAGGAATATCTGAAATAA
>JAPLJS010000073.1 GCA_026388545.1 Deltaproteobacteria bacterium | reverse complement strand
CACCTACAAACAAACGGCATGGGGTGGTTTGAGTAACTGAAGATAATCGACAGAAATACTGAACGACTAAACTGTGCGGTGGCTGGGGTTACGGCTTGACAACTCCTACCAGTTACAGAAGGATAATTTATTGTTTGATTCATCTCTTGACATTAATCATGAGCAGCCGTATATTAAAGTCGTTGGGATGCTGCAATGCACGGCTTTAATTATGTCTCTGGGATATGAATGAAAGTTACATCATTTCACTGGGAGGTAAGCAAAAAAGCATCGCAAGGTATTAGTGGTGATAATGAACTGCTTAAAGAGCGGTTATTTTAATAAGCTGACTACAGCTTATAGATAAAAAGCATTGCAGTTCTCTTCTTTATTCGTAGCCTTAAACCGTTATTATTCCCTTCAAGTTAAATGGGGAATACTAAGTATTCAAATGATGGACTCCAGTTAAAAGACAAGACGGCATAGGTGGATCTCATTTAGCCTCTCGCAAGAAGTAAAATTCTACGGGGGGCTTTTGTTTGTGATCATTTTGTTATGGCGGTTGGACAGGCAGAATTTAAAACGAACGATCTCAGGACGCCCCTTTTGTTACGCACAACACCTACAATGTGAGGATATTGTTCAACGTCTATACTTGTTGATTTTCATTCGAAAGAATGCATGTCTGTGAAAATTCCTGGACGCTCTGTTACAGGAAGCAACGAGCGCTTTCGTTTATCTCTTTCTGATTTGAGGTTATTCACTATTTTCCTTCCGCATGTCATCCAAACGAGTAGTAATTTCGTAATTCTCATCGAAACGGATCGCCATTCCTTCGGGTCCGGATCTCAGAACATGGCCGGTAGCTGTTAAGATCAGAGTGCCCTCAGGATCTGCCGGAGACCTCGGTTCTTCAAAATGAAGGACTACCTCAATTTTGACCTGTGAACCTTCCGGCAGAGCTCTTGCAAATTTAAGTAATATTCCTCCTGCCGACATATTACTGGTTTCAAGTTCAAGTCTTTCTGCTCGTCCATCTTGAGATGGAATCTCAATCATGGCAGGAACGTCGATATTGAATCTTTCAAATTTTCTCTTGTTGTTCATGGTATCAAATTCATATATCGAATCTCTGTCATATTTGATGGTTTCGTAATAAGTCTAATTTCATCCCTATTTGTCATTCCCGCGAAAGCGGGAATCCGGTAATAATTTCGTGGTTCCCCGCTTTCGCGAGGACGGTGTCTGGACTCGCGCCTCCGCGGGAGTGACAGGATTTTTGACTTTTTACGAGACCGTCAAGATTGGATTGTTCCGGAAGCCTCGCCTTCAAAAAATCTTCTTTTGAATTATCCGATTGTTCGGACAACGCGCTGTTTCCCCGATAAACGACGTCATGATCGTCAGGGGTGTGGGGAGGTATTTTAGTCACTATACTTTGCCGGGTCTTGAATCCCCGCCTCTCTGAATCCTTTTTTCCTTAAAAGGCAGCTGTCGCACTGCCCACAGGCTTTTCCATCCGATAAAGGGTCATAACAGCTATGGGTAATACTATAGTCGATGCCCAGTTCAATCCCCTGCCTGATAATGTCGGCTTTGGACATATGGATAAGAGGCGTTCTTATTTTGATGAGGGTTTTTCCCTCGACACCGGCTTTAGTCGCAAGGTTTGCCATGTTTTCGAACGCCGCGATATATTCCGGACGGCAATCAGGATAACCGCTGTAATCAACAGCATTCACACCGATAAAGATATCCGAGACACCCAGAACCTCCGCCCATGCCAATGCATACGAAAGGAAGATGGTATTTCGAGCCGGAACATAGGTTATGGGTATGCTTTGCTGCATTTCGCTTTCATTGCGGCTTTTCGGTACTTCTCTATCATCGGTCAGTGCCGATCCTCCTATTGTTCTTAAGTCAATATCGATGATCAGATGCTTTATGGCGCCGAGGTACAGGGCAACCCTTTGTGCCGCATCCATCTCCACGAAATGGCGCTGGCCGTAACGGAAACTCAGACTGAAGATTTCGTAACCTTCCGATTTTGCGATGGCCATCACGGTCGTGGAATCGATCCCGCCGCTTGAAAGCACGATCGCCTTTTTATGATGACTCATGAAGTTGCCTTCCTTTATACCCCTCTCATTTCAGATCCCCAGATAATTTTATGGAGCTGAATCTGCATTCTCACATCGATATGATCCGCCAATATCCATTCTGCCAAGAGTTTCGGTTCCATTTGTTTATGAACCGGAGAGAAGATGGGTGGCTTGATTTTCAGATTGCGTTTCCCAATCAAAGACATGATCTTTTTCGCATACACATAGTCTTCCTCGCTTCCGATGACAAATTTGATTTCGTCTTTATCTGAGAGTCTTTTGAGATTTTTGAGGTCGTTATTTTTTGTCTCACCGCTTGAGGGGCACTTGATATCCACTATTTTCACGCAACGGTCATCAATGTTGCTGATATCGAGGCTGCCATTGGTTTCCAGGAGAACCTCAAAGCCTCTTTCAAGCAATTGATGGATCAATTCCGGAGTTTCTTTCTGGATGAGGGGTTCTCCACCCGTAATTTCGATTAATCGGCATCGGTACGATGTTACCCTGTCGATAATCTCGTCTATTTCAAGGTTTTGCCCCTCGTCGTACGCATAACGGGTGTCACAGTATGAGCACCGGAGGTTGCATCCGGTCAATCTTACAAATACACAGGGCCGTCCGGCATGGGAAGATTCTCCCTGGATGCTGTAGAAAAGCTCGTTTACTCTTAACAATTATTCCTCCCAGTAATAAGCTCCCGCACCCCGTGTCTCAGACACCTTTACCTTCGAAATCTTCACATTGTCCGAATTAATTTTACCCCCCAACTCTCTGTATAAAAATTTGGCAATGTTTTCAGATGAGGGATTTGTGTTTTTGAATTCGGGATATTCATTCAGATAGGAATGGTCAAGATCCTTGATAAGATCTTTGATAGCCTGCCTGACGTCTCTAAAATCAATGCCGATTCCGATATCGTTTAATTCCCGGCACCTTACAAAAACTTCAACTATCCAGTTATGCCCGTGTATCTGGGCGCAATTACCCTGATAACCAATCAGTGAATGGGCGGCGGAAAAGTGGGTCTCTACACAAATTTCAAAAACTCCAGGCATAAACTCACCATCCCAGGATCACTTCCGATCCGCATTTTTCTCCCGCTGATCCATCTTGAGACAGCTTCCGGTGAACTGCTTTGCATAACTCTTCATCTCCGAAGCGGCTTCCATCAGTTCACCATGATGCTTAAATGTCCTTTTCTCCGTATCTGATATTCCTATGGAGATACTCGTAATCGGAAAATTAGTCCTGTTGCCATGCCGGTCTGTGGCCGGAATGTAACCGGCATCCCAATCCTCCGGGTCGTAAAACCCCGCTATTACCCTGTCGAACTGTTCAATGATGATCCGTGCCGCGCCTTCGATCAAATCATATTTCATAATGATAACGAAATCATCACCCCCGATGTGTCCAACGAAACATCTCTTAGGCTGTGTGGCCTTCACGATACTGAAGATGATCCGCCCCGTCACACGGATGAGCTCGTCCCCGCGGCCGAATCCGTAGCGGTCGTTAAAGGGCTTGAAATTATCGAGGTCGGCATAGGCGAGGGCAAAAATCTCGTTTTTGTCGAGCCTTCGCTGGATCTGACGAGCTATGGAGAGATTTCCCGGCAGCCGCGTGAGCGGATTGATTTCTACGACTCTGTCAAGGCGCATGATACCAAACGCAACCCTTGAGAGAATATCGTTTTTCACGTCTGCTTTCCGGAGATAATCCTCGAAGAGAATATTCTCCCATTCCGTTGCGTCTATATCACCATCAAAAACAGCGAGGACGGGCAGGCAGCTGAAAATGGGGTCTTCCTTGAGGAGGTTGAGGAAGGAGATGGTTTTTTCATCACCGCGGTCAATCTCAATAACTACGAGGTCGGGTATGTCGTTATAAATGTAATCGAGCGCAGATTGGATATTGCTGAACGCTGCTGTGCGGTAGCGATCCTTGAGTATCCGGCTCGCCAACTTGCAAAACCCCGCGTCTCTGCCGATAATCGTTACCGCTTCCATGGTTAAAGCAGAATCTCCTCCGTTGCTTCAAATGACCCCTCCAGTTCCTGCAACACATCGAGGATATCCTGTTCCGTAAGCTGGAGGCTGTCAAAGGCCGTTTCATTGACTATGGGTACTATATGGTCTCCTGAAAAGCCGAGCCCTCTTGCCTTTATAAGAATGTCCGCAAGGTGGACAATTGCTGTTTCTACAGGTGCGAATTTAGCACCTTGCGGCATGTGGTGGTAGAGGATCGCTTCGGTCAGTTTTTTTGGAAAACGCCACTTCTCGGAAATAACACCGCCGAGTGCAGTATGGTTATCTGCAAAACATCGTTTTTCTGCCTCTGCAATTGAGATATCTTCGGCCACGGCGCAGGCGAGGGCAACCTCGTATGCCGTGCTGAACTCGAGGGCCATGACCACTTTTCCGATGTCGTGGAGAAGACCCGCAACATACACCTCTTCGGGTTCCCTCAGCCCCTTTTTCTGGGCAATGATCTTTGCGGCGGCGGCGCATCCCATTGAATGTTCATAGAGACCGGTCATCGCCTTCTGCATAAGTTCGAAGACCGAAATGCCGAGAAGAAGTCCCTTAACGACATTGAGGCCAAGAAGCATGATCGCATGGGATACTGATGAGATTCGTCCTGGAAAACCATATATGGCAGAGTTCACCATCTTAAGGACTCGGAAAGTAAGAGCAGGGTCCGACTGCACGAAATTTGAGATTTCGGTCAAGGAAACATTTGGTTTCTCCATGATGACTGAAAGCTTTCTGAGCGTCTCAGGCACCGTGGGAAGACGACCAATATTTTCAACTCGGTGGCGCAGGATTTTCGATTCTATGACCTTATTCATATAGTTTTCTGATGTGCCTTTCCGTCGCTCTTTTTATCATTTCCATCTTTAGGTTTCCATGAGAAGTGCGGAAGCGTTTTTCCAAAGCAGCGATCATCTCATCCAGAGGAACTTCCATTTCAATTTTCCCTTCGACGCATACTGCTCCACCCAACTCCATGTCCTGGATTCTTCTGATCCAAGTCTCAGTGAGTTCAATGCCCTCACCGAGAAGTACCATGCCGGTTTTGTTCATTACCGGTTTGGCAAGCCGCATTCCCGGCAGAAGCTTGTCCGCCTGAATTTTTATCATCCCTGATCTCCATTTACGTATTGTGAAAGTCCCTGCTCATGGAGCTGGGCTTCCCTGCGACGGTACAGGCATTTAACGATTGAGGGAGCACATTACTGCCTGTCCGGGAAGATGTTTACTTTTATATTCAGGCCTTGCCGTTACTTCCTAAAACATTGATGATTTTGTGCTTGTAGAGTTCTATCAATGCATCACGGGCCGGACCTAAATATTTTCTCGGATCGAACTCATCAGGTTTTTCATAGAAGACTTTTCTTATCGCCCCTGTTACCGCCAATCTTCCATCAGAGTCGATATTTATTTTGCAAACCGCCGACTTTGCCGCCCTGCGGAGCTGATCTTCAGAAACACCTGCAGTATCTTCAAGCTTCCCACCGTATTTGTTAATTTCATCCACAATTTTCTGCGGTATGGAAGATGCGCCGTGCAAAACTATCGGGAACCCGGATATCCGTCTTTCCACTTCATCCAGGATATCAAACCTTAGCGGGGGGGGGGATTCACCGGGTTTAACCTTGAATTTATACGCTCCAAGGGATGTACCAATTGAGATTGCCAATGAATCAACACCGGTGCGTTTGACAAAATCTTCTACTTCTTCGGGCTTGGTGTAATGGCTATGGAGAGATGAAACTTCATCTTCAACCCCTGCAAGAACGCCCAACTCGCCTTCGACGCTCACATCGTACCGGTGGGAAAAATCAACAACCCATCGGGTAAGCTTTATATTTTCTTCATACGGCAAATGCGAACCGTCAATCATTACCGAGGAAAAGCCGGTATCAATACAGGATTTCACTAAATCAAACGAATCACCATGGTCGAGATGCAGGACGATAGGAATGGCGCATCCCATTTGTGTTGCAACTTCCACAGCCCCTTGCGCCATGTATTGCAAGAGAATCTGGTTTGCATACTGGCGGGCGCCTTTTGAGACCTGTAAAATGACCGGTGATTTTGTTTCAACAGAGGCGGCAATGATAGCTTGTAATTGCTCCAAATTGTTAAAATTAAATGCAGGTATGGCATAACCGCCTTGCATCGCTTTTTTAAAAAGTTCCCGGGTGTTTACCAACCCCAATTCTTTATAGTGTATCATAGGCTCTTACCCTTCTATTATGATTGCTTCGACAGGACACTCGTCCGCCGCTTCTCTCACCTGAACAGTCAACGTGTCTTTTACGGTCTTCATTTTTACAATAGCCATTTCGTCTACAAATTCAAATACTTCCGGGACAATATCTACGCATAATCCACAACCGGCACAGAGTTCCTTGTCAATACTTACTTTCATAGCATGCTCCCTTATTTTTGATCCCCCTTTGGAAAAGGGGGAGTTGTGAGTAAAATAATTATTAAATACCATTCTTGTGGAGGAAGTATACGGAAAAGATACCTGTGTGTCAAAGGAAAATGCCTTTTTAGAGAAGATAAAGCAGCGGTAGTTGACACATAAACCCATTTCCCCTATAGTGGCGCCACATCTATTGAAAAATCTATGGAAAGGAAAGGAATTACATCCTATGACCAGGCGTCCAATCATCGGGCTTAATATGTCTATGGACATGGTTGATAAATATGAAAAGTTCGGCCTGCTGGTACCACTCGGTTACGTTGATTCCATAGCCGGCGCCGGGGGAATACCGCTCTGCCTGCCGCCGTGCTCCGATACAACAATAGCAAAAGAAATGCTTCCACCCCTGGACGGCATTGTCTTTATCGGTGGAGACGATTACCGGCCTGAACACTACGGCGGGCGCCCGCAGCCCGAGGATGAACTGATGCCGGAGCGGCGTGACGGTTTTGACCTGGATCTGGCGAAAATGGTATTGCAGGATACAGCGCTGCCTGTCCTCGGCATTTGCGGCGGCCATCAACTCATCAGCATTGTTCAGGGTGGTTCATTAGTACAGGATATCAAAACAGAATGGGATTTCCCCGCGGACTCTACCCCCTTGCCGCACGCCAGGAAAGAACGAAATGATGAAAAGGAGAGAGACTTCCGTCATCCGGTACGCCTGGAGGTGGATAGCCTTATCGCACGAGTAGTGCAAATTCCGCCGGGAGCTCTGCTCATGACAAATTCGACACATCATCAGTCCGTACATCCCCTCAGGACAGGCCGATATCTGCGGGCCTCTGCCTGGTCACCGGACGGTGTTATTGAAGCGATAGAACCATCGGCTGATTCATCGTGGGCCCTTTCCTGCAGATTCGTGTTGGGCGTTCAGTGGCATCCGGAGCAGATGCAGGATGAGGATCCGCACCGAAATATCTTCCGGGCACTGGTTGAAGCGGCTCAAAAGAAGTGAAGCCTTCTGTAAAAAATATTGATCTGTGAATGATAGTACGTAATCCTTTCAGCGTATTTAAAATCTATTGCAGCGGGAAAATGCTCCTGATGCTTGTCCTTGGTTTCGCGTCGGGAATGCCGCTGGCTCTCACCGGTTCGACTCTTTCAGCATGGATGGTGGCGGAAGGCGTGGATATAAAGACCATAGGATTGTACTCTCTCGTCGGATTGCCCTATGCGTTCAAATTTCTATGGTCGCCGCTGATGGATAGATTCGTGCCGCCGTTTTTAGGAAGAAGGCGGGGATGGATGATCATCACCCAACTGTTACTGATACTCACCATATCCACAATGGGTTTTTTCAATCCCGCCTCGATGCCCATCCTTATAGCAACCATGGCGGTAGCTCTTGCTTTTTTCAGTGCCAGCCAGGATATCGTGCTTGATGCCTACCGAACGGAATACCTCAAACCCGAAGAACGGGGAGCCGGCGCCGGGGTATGGATCATGGGATACAGGGTTGCCCTCCTCGTAAGCGGCGCTCTTGCTCTCATTCTGTCCGATTACGTGTCCTGGAAAATGGTCTATTTCGTTATGGGCATAATGATGGCCATTGGCTGCATTGCCACACTGCTGGCCCCTGAGCCATTGAAATTTAATCCTGCGAGCGAAAGGATCGAACCTCCCAAAAGTCTGATCGAGGCAGTTGTTTTTCCCTTTGTGGAATTCTTCAAGAGGCCGGGGGCGATTGAAATTCTTTTCTTTGTCATTCTTTACAAGATTGGAGATATTACAGCGGCACAGATGACGACACCGTATATATTGAAATATATCGGTTTTTCACGAACCGAGTTAGGGGCTATTTACAAGGGTTTCGGTATGGCGGCGACGATTGCAGGCGCCCTCTTGGGTGGCGCCATCATGTCGAAGTGGAGCCTGAAAAGGTCTCTCATGGTGTTCGGAGTGCTGCAGGGGGTTTCAACCCTTGTTTTCATCATGCTTGAGTTTACGGGCCGCCAGATATGGGCTCTTGCCGTCGTTATCGGGACGGAGAATTTCTGCGGAGGTATGGGGACATCTGCTTATACGGCCCTTCTCATGGGTCTTTGCAACAAAAAGTTTACGGCAACCCAGTACGCCCTCTTAAGCAGTCTCATGGCCGTGGGCCGTTTTGTGACGGGGGCGCCGACAGGATACCTTGCCGATGCCGTGGGGTGGGTGATGTTTTTTGTCATCTGCACCGCTTTGGCGCTGCCCGGATTGCTGCTTCTTCTGAGATACAACAAATGGGCGGTTGAAATACAGAATTAGATTATGGGAAATAAGGACAAAATGTCCCTATTTTATTTAAACATAGATGCCTTCATCGTACCGGAACTGAATACATTCGGATCTACCATGACATTTATCAGGGACGGCTTCCCGGAACTGCGGGCCCGTTCGAGGGCAGGGCGGATCTGGGAAGGTTCGGTGACATGCTCGCCGTGCCCCCCCATGGCCTCCACTATGCGATCATAACGCAGCGGGCTTAAGGTATTTGCAACTTCACCCCGTATGCGGCCATATCTTTCCATTTGTCCGTAGCGAACCTGGTTCCACGCGGCGTTGTTTGCAACCACACCGATTACCGGCATATTGAATCGAATAAGGGTATCGTAATCAAAGCCGGTCAGTCCGAAGGCGCCGTCGCCGAAAAGGACAATGACCTCTGTGTGAGGCATGGCCGCCTTGGCCGCTATGGCAAACGGCGTTCCGACACCAAGGGTGCCGAGAGGACCCGGATCAAGCCAGCGCCCGGGTACACACGGTGTGACGACGCCGGCGGACATTGTTACCACATCCCCGCCATCGGCGATAAAGATAGCATCTTCTGTCATAAAGTCCTTAATCTCCCGGGCAAGGCGCAGGGGGTGGATGGGTACCGCATCGGAGTCAAGAAAGGTCTTGTCCTTTTCCTGGAGATCCTCTTCAATCCGGCATAATTCTTCGAACCACATGTCGCTATGCGCAGGACGTACTATGGCGGCGGTTAGTTGTGCGAGCACCGCCTTCACATCGCCCTGGATACCGATATCGATGTCCCTGTTGTGGCCCAGTTCGCCGTAGTCCAGATCGATCTGAATTACTTTTGCGTCCTTCGAGATGCGTTTGCCGTATGCCAGTCGGAAATCAAAGGGGGTGCCGATAACCATGACTACATCGGCCCGGGAAAGGGCATACCTGCGTGAGCGGGTCATAAACGTGGGGCAATCTCCGGAAAGGCAACCCCTTGCGGCGCCATTGAGATAGGTGGGAATGCTGGTCTTTTCGACAAAAGACGTGAGTTCACTATCAGCACGGCAATGCCAGATCTGTGTGCCGGCGATAATGGCCGGACGCTCCGCGCGTTCCAGCAACGATGCGGCCTGTTTGATCAGTGCAGGGTCGCCATGCAGACGTCCCTGTGAACGGCAGTATGCAGGGAATGTGACGTTATTTAGATCCACGGCAGCATCCAGCACGTCCATGGGAATTTCGAGAAAGGAAGGCCCCGGACGGCCATTAAATGCCTCTCTGAGAGCGGAAGTGATGAATTCGGGGATTCTCTCCGTGTCTGAGCAGGAAGTTGAAAGCTTGGTGATAGGTTTCATAAGAGAAACATGGTCGAGTTCCTGCAATCCACCTTTCAGGAGCTGGCTTCGTGGCGCTTGGCCGCCGATGAGGAGCATGGGTGTCTGGTTGCGGAAGGCGTTTGCTACGCCCGTTACCGCATCAGTTACACCGGGGCCGGCAGTAACAACAGCAACACCGGGAATGCCGGTAAGCCTGCTCCAGGCTTCGGCGGCGTGGGCAGCCGTCTGTTCATGTCTCACGTCGATGATCCGAATCCCCTCATCCATGCAGCCATTATAGATATCGATAATGTGGACGCCGGAAAGGGTAAAAATGGTTGTTACACCCGCCTGCTTCAAAGTCCTTGCCACCAGTTGCCCGCCCGTAATCTGTGCCATCGTGCTGTACCTCCTTCCGATAGAAACACCTTTGTATCGTTAGTATAAGATAAGAGTTTCTGAGTGTCAAACGATTACCGTATTACCAACTTATCCAATTAAGTGTCATTTTGAAGGCACGAAGTGAGGGAGAAATCTTTAATAACAGTGAAAAAGATTTCTCCCTGCAGTCGAAATGACATAACAAAAACAATCGGAGCCGGTGCTATACCAGCAGAAGAGAAAAAACAGAAAGGAGGAGCATCGCCTTCGTTGTGACATCCATGCCTAAGAGGGGTATCAAGATCAGGCTGCCAAGCAGTGAACCCAGACAGCCTCCGAAAAGGTCCGCCGAGTAGAGTGGTGAAATTACATCTTTTTGGTCTTGTATTTCAAAAAGGCTGGCGTACGTGAAAATGCCGGCGACTAAAAAGCCCGCCGCCGCGAGGAGCCAGGAAATCTGTGCGAGACCGGTGGGGGTGCTGATTGTCACTTTTGTTGTTATTACGGCGCATAAGAGGCAAAATCCGGCAAGCAGGCCAACGCCGTACCATCTCACCAGTCTATGCTTATCGGCAAACCGGGCCATCATTGTACTAATGATCATTGCGCCCAGAGCAAGCCCTGCCATGAAGCTCGTGAGCAACAGCCCTATATCCTGATAGAGTACTCCATGTTTGACCTGGTAATAAAGAATGAGGATCGTTTCCAGAACCATCCCCAGAAATCCCGCGACGGCAACGAGCAAAACACGGCGGCAGGCTGGAAGGAAGCGGGAGAGCAGAAAAATGAGAGGGAGGGTGATCCATAATAGCAATGGTAATGGCGGTTTCGTTTCGCCTTTATCAATGAGCGAAGAAAAATCGATGAGAGCAATGTGGGGGAAGAACTTCGATAGCCAGATCATGAAGGCATACTGGTAACAAACCGGTCTGACATCGGTGTTGGGCGGCGCTGTTTCATGCTTCAGTAAATTTCTGATCTCGACAAACCGGTCGTTGGTAAAGAGGTATCTGATGAAATTCGGTGAGATCAATTGTGCTGCAATTTTCTTGTCCTGAAACCTATAGGACATGATTTCCGGTTTGCTAGGGAGAGGCTCACGGGAAGCGGTGACAATGTTTGTTGTTCCCGGGAGAAACATGACATAAGGAAAAACCGATTCCAAAGCGCGGTAGATACTCACGGTGCGGCGGGTCAACGGCGGTGTCCAGAGATTTTCGGCGGAGCGGAGCCTGAAGCCGAGAATGCCTCCGGGATTAAGTTTTGCCGCGCACTGTTCGAAGAATTCCCGCGTGTAGAAACGGTTTGCCTGTCCCGATACCGGTTCCGGCATGCCGACCAGGATGAGGTCGTATGTGGCGCTGTCCTTAAGAAACCGTCGGGGGTCTGTAAGCGTGAGGTGGACATTGGGATCCCTGAGTGATTTCTGAATGTCATCGGATAAATGCCGCGTAACCAGATCCAGCATGGTCGGGTTGAGTTCGACATAGTCGATTCTTGCCGGTTTATGCTTTGCCATTTCCCGGACAATCCCTTCAATTCCTCCGCCCAAGATCAGGATATGCTGTGGATTCGGATGCTGGAGGGCTGACAGATGGCAGAAGTATTCCGCTTCGGTTCCTTCAGTCTCAAATGCCAGGGCGTCATTTTCAAAAACCGAGATTTGATTATAAAGCCGGGTCACGGTAATTCTGCCGTACGGAGAATCTTTGCTTTCAAGGAGGTTCGGATGATTCCAGGAGGTCATTCGCCGGTCAATCGGCGATGCCTGCCAGAGAAACACCAGAAAAATAAGAACCAGAAATAGTGCGGTCCAGCGCAAAAGAAACCTGCCATGACTGCGAAAATAGCCCCCTCCCCGTATCCCTCCTCCCCCTTGATGGGGGAGGGAGGGGTAGGGGTGTTTTCTAATGATGTTTAAGGGTGTGATGACTGAAATAATGCCGCACAGAAATGCAATGGCGCAATTCTGAATTCCCCATGTGAGGAAGAGGGTTGCAAACAACCCCCCCACTAATCCACCTGCACTTTCGATGGCGTAGGCAATAGCCAGTGTCCGGCCGTTTGCCACATATATCTTTGCAGCCCACTGGAATAAAAGACCGGACAACAACCCCGCAGGGAGAAGGGAAATGACGGTAACCGTTAATTGCTGAAGAAAGGAAAGGTATGCACCGGGTACACCGCCGAAGAGGAGGCGGCTGGCGCGAATGAACATAACGTCAAGCGGAAGGGTGATTCCGAAGATGATAAAAAGTAAGGCAATGTGGTTGTATGACGGAAAATGATTCCGGCGGCCGACAAGTGCGCCCAAGGCTGTCCAGAATAGCCAGATGCCGAGGGCAAAGAGGTAAATCAGCTCAATCCCATAGAAGGAAACGTTCAATTCCCGAAGCAGTACAACCTGCCCCAGAATTGAAATCAGCCCGATGGAAAGGAGTGAGATGATCATGAGCGTTATTTAAAGTCAGCTTCGCTGAATGCAACGGCCTGAAAGGTTGAAAATTGAGATCCCTTTTTCCAGCATCCCGTATTCAACCCTGCCTTGCGGCAGAGGTTATCAAGCATTTCTTCACGGGTCCACCCCTGTTCTGTGGCCACTTGGGGAAGGAAAACCGCCGAACGTCCCTCTTTACTGAGTAAAACGCCATCCCGCCCGACAACAATATCCGCGACGCCGGAGACCTGTTTCATGGGCGTCAGTACGGATATTTCAATGTCGATATCATTGAGTTCATCGGCAGATAGAGGGCTGAACCGTCTATCATTCAGCGCTGCCTGAATCGCCATGGTCCCGACGAGCTTGCAGAGAGGTTCGTCTCCGATGATCCGGCCGATGCAGCCGCGGAGCTCACCCTTTTTTTTGAGGGTGACAAAAACCCCTCGATGCTGTTGCAGATTCGGATCGAAACCCCTGGCAAGAGGAACCGTATCGGTCGAAAGGATTCGGGATATGGTTTCCCTGGCAAAGGCAAGTAATGCCTTTTTGTCGGTAGACCGAAGCGAGTTGGATGCCGGAGTCGATGATGGTTCATTTGTTCCGCCTGTGCCTTTCCCGTCCTCTTCCGCAGTCAGTACGACAGCGCCATATCCGACAACCCGAGAACGCTCACCGATAGACACATCTCCCGAATTGGCATAGCTGACAACTACCCCACGGGTGGCCCCCAAAGACCTGGCGGCCGCCATTGCAGCCATGATGGGGGCTTCTCCACAGGCACTGGTGGAGAGTTGAGGAATGCGCCGATCCATTTGGGACTGTATGGTTGAGTGAAGAACGGCCGGCTCTAATTTTGTAACGGCTTCAAGAGTTTCCTTATCCACGGCTGATGCAGCTTCTGCTTCAGGGTAGTGGGAGAGGTCGGAACTGGCGACGATAAGAGCCCGCCTGTTTTTCAAAACCTTTGCAAGGGTTTGGCCGAAACGGGCGCACATTTGCACATCCGGCGAGCCAACAACCGCTGGGACAATTTTTGCCTTGGGAAAGAGAACCTGTACGAACGGCACAATGACTTCAACGGAATGCTCATACTCATGCGGCGATTTATCCAGTGTGCAATCGGGATCTGCTTTTACAAGTGAGGAGACAACGTCTCTGTCAATCATCGCCGTTCCAAGAGGGGTGCGGAATCCCCCTCCGGGATAAAGTGAAATTTTATCAAAACTCGGACTTGTATGGTTCGTTCCCAGGATGACGACCACATCAAACTGCTGATTGCTGACCTGCCTGAACCCGTCGGCGCAAATCTGGCCGGAGAAGATGTAGCCGGCATGGGGAACGATAATAGCGATGGGATTTTTAACTTTGACCGGGACTGCATCCTGAAGGAATTTCTCGATAGCAAGTTTCAGTCTGGGTGCGGAGTCAGTATAGAACTTTCCTGCGACTGCCGGTTCGCGGATATCGGCGTCAGGCGCTTTTGTCGCCTGACACGCTACGGCAAATCCAAGACCGATGACAATCACTATAAGAAACAATCGTAGTATTTTCATTTTTAGGCACCTCTTTCTAAGTCCATACACCGGCGATTTTCCGTTTGCAGAATTTACAGCGTCCACCCTTTATGTTCATCTCCGTGATAAAAAAACCATGCCGTTGTATCACTACTTTTTTACAGTTCGGGCAGTAGGTGTGATTGCCCGGATGACTTGGTACATTGCCCACATATGGATAATGAATTCCTCTACTGAGGGCCATGTCACGCGCGCGTTCCAGCGTGGCAATAGGCGTGGGAGGGAGATTGAGCATTTGGTAGTCCGGATGAAAACGGCTGAAGTGAACGGGGACATCGGGACCGACTTCTCCCAGAATCCAGCTTATTAATCCCCGCAACAGCTTATCGGAATCGTTCAAAGTGGGAACCACTAAGTTCACGATTTCGAGATGGGTGCGGCTCTTGGCTATCTGTTTTATACTTCTGAGCACAGGTCGCAGTTCCGCGTTGCTTACTGTACGATAAAAATTGTCACTATACCCCTTAAGGTCAATCTTGATGGCATCCAGCACCTTGCACATTTCGGCTAACGGCACCTCATTCATGAATCCGCAGCTTATCAAAACTGAACGAAGTCCCTGCTTTTTCGCATCCCGGGCAATATCGGTCAGGTATTCCGTATAGACCGTCGGTTCATTGTAGCTGAAGGCGATGACACGGGCCCTGCGGGATACTACAGATTTGACGAGTTTGTCGGGTGGTGTAAACGGAACATGGTAATCCTCCGGCCAGGACTGTGAGAGTTCCCAGTTTTGGCAAAACTTGCACTGAAACGGACAGCCTGAGGTTCCCACGGTATATGCGTCTGCCCCCGGAAGAAAGTGATAAAAGGGTTTCTTCTCGATCGGATCGACATGGATAGAGACAGGACGTCCATAGACGAGACTGCGCAGTTCTCCCTTAACGTTCATGCGTGTGCGGCACCTGCCCCGCTGGCCATCTCTGATGACACAATTATGGGCGCACAGGAGGCATTTAACAATGTTTTCCTTATGAACGTAACGCTTGCCTTGAATGCCGGCCTGGTTGCTGTGGCATGCGAAACAATTGGCGCCGGCAGACGTGGGCGAAGTCCAGTAACGTGCACGGGGAGCTGACCGAACGATTTCGTCGATAGAATAAGCGGCGAAGGCGAGACCCGAATCATCGCCCGTCAACAACCTCTGCCAGAAGGGATCGGACAGAATTATGCCGGCGCCGCCAAGTATCGGTGCAAATCTTGCTAATGTTGTTAAAAACTCACGGCGTGTAATCATGGCTGTATGCCACTTAAAGTACTTATCACGAAAATTGCCTTTGAAATCTCTTTTCATTTCTTAATATAACTATAAGAGCAATGATACCGGTAAGTCAATGATACAATAAATACAAATAAAACCAAATACCTCACAATTGCCTTGTTTTTACAGGGACGAAAAAAAACGCAAGGGTAAGGCCGAAGGTCGGCAATGGTTCCTGCAAAAGGGGAACTTATCGCGCCGGCCGTGGCGCCGGAGGTGTAGAGAAAACCGATCTGGCTTTTGGTTAAGCCGATTTCAGCCATATAGATGGATATAATGGAATAAACGATGCCTGTGCATATCATAAAGGGAAAAACCGCAAGGCACACGAGATAGAGTTCTTTTTTCCGCATAGTTTTGTTCCTTTCAAAGAAGATATGATTTTACACTGCCGGCTGCTGTACCCGGAAGATGGGGAAATCTTTTGTTTTCAAACCGTTCAGATGGTATAGTGGTACACCAAGTCATGTCATCATACACCAGTGTAAAGGTTTTTCAAATGAAGAGATTTTCCAGGACTGTGACGTTCATTACAGGCGCCTCATCGGGCATCGGGGCTGCTCTGGCTCTGGAGGTGGCGCGCCAGGGCGGCGACGTAGTACTCGTTGCACGCCGTCAGGAGCGATTGCGGAAACTTGCGCGTGAGATAGAATCGATGGGAGGGCGTGTCCTCGCTGTTCCTTGCGATATAAACATTAGCGGAGATCTTGAGCGGGTGGTAGAGAAAACAAAAGAGGAATTTGGCCGGATCGATTATGTCTTTGCCAATGCAGGATTCGGTGTTGCCGGGCGCTTCGAAAAGCTGACCGTTGAGGATTTCCGGCGTCAGTTTGAAACGAACATATTCGGAGTACTGAGGACTGTTTACGCAACCAGGGAGCAGCTCATTGCATCTCGTGGATGTCTCGGGCTCATCGGCAGTATTAATGGCTATATCGCAACACCCCGTCTTTCGGCATACTCAATGAGTAAATTTGCAATCCACGGACTTGCCGAGTCGCTCCGGTATGAGTTCCAACCCCACAGTGTCGGCGTTGTCCTTATCGTTCCCGGATTTGTGCAGACAGAGATCCGCCAGGTGGATAAATGGGGTATATATCATCCTGAAATGCAGGATCGCATCCCCGCCTGGCTGCAGATATCCTCCGAAGAAGCTGCGCGCCAGATTGCACAGGCAATTCAAAGGCGACAGCGTGTAAAAATTATCACCAAGCATGGTAAAATAGCCGTATTCCTTCAGCGTCACTGCCCGGGACTCCTGTCCGCGATTATTTCCCGGCTGAGCGCAAAAGGGTTTATCTGATAGATCCCTTCCTTTGGTCGGGACAAGGATTTCTTCCTCTGGTCAAAATGACAAAGGAGAAGGATTTCAAAGCTCTCACCATTTGAACGAGAGGTTTAAACAATGAACCGTATCAAAGTATCTTCCATTCTATTGGTACTCTTTTTCTTTGTGCCGTTCATGGGCCATTGCCTGGAGATTCAAAAAGTATCTCCGACCTCATTTCACGGGGTGTCGGATCATATCAAAAAGTATAACCGTCTGCCGGATAACTTTATCACGAAAAACGAAGCGAAAAAACTGGGCTGGAACCCGGCCAGGGGAAATCTATGGGATGTTGCGCCGGGCAAGCATATCGGCGGTGATGTATTTCACAACAGGGAAAAAAAGCTTCCGGTAAAGAGAGGGCGAAGCTGGTATGAGGCGGACATTAATTACAAAGGCGGCAAACGGGGGAAAGACCGGATCATATATTCCAGCGATGGCCTTATTTACAAGACGGAGGATCACTACAGAACATTTACGAGGATACAATGATGAGAAAAATCGTTTTTGATTTTTCACATGTGGAGAGTATTGATCAGCTCCACAGTGAGCTTGCCCGCATATTCGATTTTCCGGACTATTACGGGGCAAACCTTGATGCCCTCTACGATTGCCTGAGCGGGGACATTGAGTTGCCCCTCAGGATTATCTGGAAAAATTATAACATAACGCGATCGAAGATAGGGAAGGATGCCGAAAAGGTTTTAAAAGTTATGAAGGATTTTGCAAAAGATGAACCGGATTTTACCCTAGAGGTCGAATAAATTTCGAAAAAGGATCTACCGTATGAATTACAGTGTCGAAATAGTTATTTTCGTGATTGGGGTTTGCCTGGGCGGATTGGGTATTTACCTGCTCCTCAGATCGAAGGGGGAAGTGGAGCGTTCCGCTCTGACCGAGAGAATCAATATCAGGGAAATACAGTTGCGGGAATTCCAGTCTGCCCTTGATACGTCGAAGGAAGAGATTTCCGGTCTGCGTGAGGAAGTTAAAGTGCAGTCGGACAGACGCTCAACTGCGGAAGAAAAGAATACACGCATACCGGAGCTTGAATTGGCAGTTTCGATGAAAGAGAAGAGAATAGCGGATCTGCAAACAGAAAATACGGACTTGAAGGCAAAGCTCTCGGAGATTGAGACAAGACTGGCGGAAGAGCGAAAAGCAGCAGAAGAAAAACTCAAACTCCTCGACGAGGCCCGTCAGAAATTGTCCGATGCATTCAAGGCGCTGTCTGCGGATGCACTCAAGAGCAGTAACGCGTCATTTCTTGAGCTGGCGAGAGAAACTCTGGAAAGGTACCAGGAATCTGCAAAAAGTGATTTGCAAATTCGGCAAACGGCCATCGATGAACTTGTCAAACCGCTCAAGGAGTCGCTGGAGAAGGTTGACGGTAAGATTCGGGAAATAGAACATGCCCGCACGAGCGCATACGTTTCTCTTACGGAACAGATAAAGTCGCTTGCTACGACACAGAACCTGCTCCAGTCTGAAACGACGAATCTTGTCAGGGCGCTCCGCGCGCCGATAGTGAGGGGCCGCTGGGGTGAAATCCAGCTTAAGAGAGTGGTGGAAATTGCCGGGATGGTTGAATACTGTGATTTCCTGCAGCAGGAATCTGTTACGACTGAAGACGGTCCCCGGCGTCCGGACATGATTATAAAGCTTCCCAACGATAACAACATTGTAGTGGATGCCAAGGCGCCACTGCAGGCTTACCTCGAATCATTGGAAGCTCAGGATGAAACAACCCGTGTTGCACAATTGAAGGAACATGCACGGCACATCCGGGCACACCTTATGAGCCTCGGGAAAAAAGAATACTGGGATCAGTTTAAGCCTACTCCGGAATTTGTCGTGCTTTTTCTGCCGGGCGAAACATTCTTCAGCGCGGCGCTCGAGCAGGACCCGGGATTGATTGAGTTCGGGGTTGAGCAGCGCGTTATACTGGCAACGCCTACCACTCTGATCGCTCTGTTGAAAGCGGTTGCTTATGGCTGGCGCCAGGAGAAACTTGCAGAAAATGCCCAGGAGATAAGCAATCTAGGCAAGACCCTCTATGATCGCATCAGGGTTCTGGCCGGACATTTTTCTGAAATGGGGAAGAACCTGGACCGAACGGTGGAGCTCTATAATAAAGCCGTTGGATCTCTCGAAGGGAGAGTGCTCGTTACTGCGCGGAAATTTAAAGAACTGGGAGCGTCGACAGGCGAAGATATAGATGTGCTGGAAAATGTGGACAGATCCGCGCGGTCACTACAGTCGCCTGAAATGGCCGTTGATCCGGAAGGATCAGAAGAGAGCAATACCTAGACTGTTACAACACAGAAGGCGGCATATCTCTAAAAATACGCCCATCGCGCATATACTCGACAATTCCCCCGTCTTCCTCAATCATAACGGTGAGAATGGCATTGATTTCCTTATTCTCAGTGGATGTTATCGCCTCTTCAATCGTTGTAAAACGTGATAGTTCTTCAATTGTCACCAGCGTGGGGACAACCATGTTAAATTTCTGCCGGGAATAGCCATTGAGGGCTTCCTGAGGGGTAATCCATATATGTCTCGTTAATTCAATTCCGTCGTGAATGGCCTCCTGGTTTGCAGGTGCTTCAGCAATAAAGAACCTGACATCGTAACGGAGGGGTAACAATAGGGGAGTAATCCAGTGCGAAAAGTAGTGAAGACGGTCGGCGGCCAGCGTCAGTCCCTCATTCAGAAGGATAGTTTTTAAAGAAATTACTCCGGTCTGTAGTTTCTTGCGATATGCATGAAAAAGATGCCGGATATCTTCAGAATCGAAAGAAACCGGAGTTTTATCTCTGTGATAGGCCAGCAACAGGCCGACTTCTTCAAATGTTTCCCGGATACCCGCCACCCATGCGCCAAGGGCCTTTTCCGGTGAAGACATATCGTGGAGAATAGTTTGAGCTTTTTTCAGGTCAACACCGGTGCAAAGGTTTTCACTATCCGGAGAATGATCTTCCTGATCCAGACAGCCGCCGGGGAATACATAGGAATCAGGTACGAATTTGCTGTCCCGGTGTCTTAACACCATCAGGACCTCAAAGCTCCCCTTGTCTGAATTTGGTGACTGCCGGAGAAGGATGAGCGTTGCAGCGTCTTTCGGTTTAACTGCCATATTTCCACTATTGTGATGGTTTTTATTCTAAAAATCTTTATTCAAAATGAATTTTAAAGCAACTTATTTTTATTAAAGGCAAGGCATATATTTCTTTTCGAGGATTCATAAAAGAATGGCGAATCCGAAAACGCTTCTTTCATACCTGGGTGTATTTGTGCTACTCTGATGCCCGGGTGAAATTGCAGGGGGTATGCTATGAAGTCTTTGCGATGGAATATTTTAAAAAGCACCGGAAATCCGGCCTTCTTTCAAAGATTTTCCCGTATCTTTCTATTTACTTTTTGCATGATGTTGCTGACGGGAACGCCTGCGCGGGGTGATCTTCCCTCTATCCTTGAACCGCCATCTTCATCGTCGATAATTTCATCAATTACTATTGCCGGGCCGCTGGATTTTTGCGGCGAACCCGTTCCACTTGATAATCCGGAAGTTCGCGAGCGACTGGAGAAGGAACTCCTGGTCATTCTCTGGAACCGTCCCCAGGTAATTCTCTGGATGAAACGATCCGGCCGTTTTATGCCTTTCATAGTGGAAATGCTGAAGCAGAATAATATGCCGGAAGACCTCAAGTACCTTGCGATCATAGAAAGTTCTCTGATATCTCACATGAGTTCTTCAAAGGGTGCAAAAGGATACTGGCAGTTTATCGAAGGGACAGGAAAAAAATATGGTCTTAAGATTGATTCAGACATTGACGAACGCAGAAATTTTTTTTCATCCACTAGGGCTGCCATCGGTTATCTGAAAAAGCTCTATGAGATACTCGGATCGTGGACACTGTCGGCTGCCGCCTATAATATGGGAGAAGGAGGTCTGAAAGCAGAAATGCTGGTTCAGAACACCGACAACTATTATAATCTCTATCTCCCGGTTGAAACACAGCAATATGTTTTACGCGCAATTTCTGTAAAAGTGATTTTATCCAACCCCGAAAAATACGGATTCAAATTGGCGAAGGAAGACCTTTATCCACCCCTGCAATTTGATCGTATTGAACTTGTGTGTGATCAGGAAACGCCTGTTTCTATAATAGCTCAGGCTGCAAAGACGTACTTCAAGGTAATAAAGGATTTGAACCCTGAGATCAGGGGATATTATTTGACCAAAGGCAAACATGTTGTGCTGGTTCCCAGAGGCGCCTCCGACGGATTTCAGGCAAGGTATGAAGGTCTATTAAAAAAATGGCTGGCGGAGCGTAAAGAACACGTCTATGTGGTCAAAAAGGGAGAGAATCTTTCTTCAATTGCCGCCCGCTTTGACGTGCCGCTGCCGGCGCTCCTCATATGGAATCATCTTGGTACTAAAAAACAGGTTAAGCCGGGTGATCGGCTGTTTGTTTTTCCGGTCGAAGGAAAATTGAAAAAATGATTCTGGCCGCCTGTCTGCGAAATCAAATGTTATCCATACCTTGACAAATACAATTTAGTGACTATTAATTGTATACTTTCGAAATTTAATCAATTGGCAGTCGTGCCCTGTATCTTTCAATATTAATAAAATCAAAAGGAGTAATTTCAATATAATATTCACAAATTTTTTGAGGAGGTAAAGAAGGTATGAAATTCAAGCCATCGAATGATTACGTGCTGGTTTCACATGTTAAGGCGGAAGAAAAGACATCCGGGGGGATTATTATTCCCGATACGGTCAAGGAGAAACCGCAGGAAGGAAAAGTGGTAGCTGTAGGCCCCGGAAGGAGGGATCGTGACGGCAACCGGATTGCAACGGAGGTAAAGAAAGGGGACCGGTTAATGTTCGGGAAATATGCCGGTACGGAGATCAAGATCGACGGCGTCGATCATGTTATTATGAAAGAAGATGAAATATTCTGCATTATTGGATAATAAAAGGAGGTTATAAATATGGCGGCAAAAGAGATTAAATACGATATGGATGCCCGTGAAAAGATTATGAAAGGTGTAAATACCCTGGCGGGCGCGGTCAAGGTGACGCTTGGGCCGAAAGGGCGCAACGTTGTCATTGCAAAATCCTGGGGTGCACCCACAATCACCAAAGACGGGGTGACGGTAGCAAAGGAGATAGAACTGGAGGATAAATTTGAGAATATGGGTGCTCAGATGGTGAAAGAGGTTGCCTCCAAAACCTCTGATGTGGCAGGAGACGGCACCACCACGGCAACCATTTTAGCGGAGGCTATTTACCACGAAGGATCTAAGCTTGTAGCTGCCGGAATGAATCCCATGTCTCTTAAAAGGGGTATTGATAAGGGCGTACAGATTGTTGTGGACGAATTGAAGAAGATTTCCAAGCCGATAAAGGGCAAGAAAGAGATTACCCAGGTTGGCGCCATTTCCGCCAATAACGACGCGACTATTGGTGAGATTATTTCCGAGTCTATGGAAAAAGTAGGCAAAGAAGGCGTCATTACCGTAGAAGAAGCAAAATCTATGGAAACTACCCTGGAAATTGTTGAAGGGATGCAGTTTGACCGGGGCTATATTTCACCCTATTTTGTGACAGATCCGGAGAAGATGGCTGTTCACCTGGATGATCCATACATTCTGCTGAACGAGAAAAAGATAAGCAGCATGAAAGATATGCTGCCTATATTGGAGCAGATTGCAAAGATGGGTAAGCCTCTGTTGATCGTTGCGGAAGATATAGAGGGTGAGGCCCTGGCAACGCTCGTCGTCAACAAGATTCGCGGCACCCTCAAATGCGCGGCGGTTAAAGCCCCCGGCTTCGGTGACAGAAGAAAGGCCATGCTTGAGGATATTGCCGTTTTGACAGGAGGGAAGGTCATTGTAGAGGATTTAGGCATCAAATTGGAAAATGTCACGTTAAAGGATTTAGGGACATGCAAGCGTCTTACCATTGACAAGGACAACACAACTATAATCGACGGCGGCGGAAATAAATCCGATATCGAAGGCAGAGTGAAGCAGATTCGGGCACAGATTGAGGAGACCACATCGAATTATGACAAGGAAAAATTGCAGGAGCGTCTGGCGAAGTTAGTCGGCGGCGTCGCGGTAATCAAAGTGGGTGCGGCTACCGAATTCGAGATGAAAGAGAAGAAGGCGCGCGTTGAGGATGCATTGAACGCAACACGGGCTGCTGTCGAGGAAGGCATTGTGCCTGGTGGGGGAGTTGCATACCTGCGGAGTTTACCTGCTCTGGGGAAAGCCAGGATTGCCGACGATGAGAAGTATGGGTTGAACATTCTCAAACGGGCTCTTGAAGAACCGACGAGGCAGATTGCCGTTAATGCGGGGTTCGAGGGTTCGATTGTTGTGGAGAAGGTGAAAGCGGGTAAAGATGATTATGGATTCGATGCCGAAAACGGCAAGTATGTGAACATGACAAAAGCAGGAATTATTGATCCGACGAAAGTAGCTCGCTTTGCCCTTCAGAACGCAGCATCTGTGGCTTCACTGCTCCTGACCACGGAGGCCATGGTTGCTGAGAAACCCAAGAAGAAGAAAGCGCCGGCGATGCCGGGAGGAATGCCGCCGGACATGGGTGATTATGACTATTAAGGTTCAAGGGGCAAGGGGCAAGGTAAAAGGTAAAAGGTACAAGGTAAAAGGTACAAGGTACAAGGTAAAAGGTACAAGGTACAAGGTACAAGGTACAAGGTACAAGGTACAAGAAAGTGACTTGAGCCGGCAGGGTCCCTCCACCCCCCTTTGTTAAAGGGGGGGATGGGGGGATTTTAGTTTGTCAAATCCTTTGCGGTCTGAATTAAGCCTTTCAGAAGATCGGACATCTTATCGAAATTCAAGGTGTCGATGGTATCCGTTTCGGTATGATAATTCGGATTTCGGTAAAAAGCGGTATCTGTGATCATAACGGCAGGATACCCCATTTTCCAGAATGAGCGATGATCGGAAAAGTCGACACCGGGAACGAAACTGACTGTTGACAAGGTTTCAACGGGAATACCGCAACTTTCCTCCAGAGAATGGTTAACCTTTTCCACCAGGTTTCTCGAACTCAAATTGCCCACAATGGCGATAAAATTTGGGGTGGATGAAAACATGAGGTTCATCAGGGGAAGGGGAAACGTCTGACCGCCTTTTTTATCGGTATAATATCCTAACATTTCAAGGGAAATCATGGCTTTAATGTTTTCATTCTTAGCTTTAGCCTCCCGTGCATAGACAGCGCTCCCCATATGTTCGGACCTGAAGACAGGGGGCTCTTCTATGACGAAAAAAATCAACTTTAATGTCCTTTCCGGTGAAAAGCCTTTCAATATCCTGCACATTTCGAGAAGGATGGCAACGGCGCCGGCATTGTCATCAGCGCCGGGCGTACCATAAACGGTATCATAGTGAGCGCCGATAATAACCGTTTCATCCGGATTTCTTACACCGTTTATTGAAACGATGATGTTGCTGTATACCTTTCCGCCGTAATTGCAGTTTTGCAGTGTGGGGTCATAACCGAAATCTTCGAGACGGGATATAATGTAATTCTTTGTTTCCTCTATTTTATCGTATTCATATACGCTCCTTGAACCAATGCGGACGCTTAAATGTTCAACATGCTTGTATAATTGATGAATATTTCCGTTAAGAGTCGAGTCCGCTCTGGTTATCGATACAGAAGGGGTATATCGTATTTTCAATACGGAGTAGATAATAAATGCGGCAAGTAAAATAATGATTAATAAAATAGAGCCGATCATTTTTTTCATCATTTGATTAGGGAGTGTATCTTACACAACAGTATTTATTATTTAAGGAAGAATTGGTATTTGTATGAGTGCTTGTGGTTTTTCTCTTGAAAAGGACTCTCCTTTAGGATATAGGAACCAAACATTGGGCGGTTAACTCAGTGGGAGAGTGCTACCTTCACACGGTAGAAGTCACAAGTTCAAATCTTGTACCGCCTACCAATGAAATTAAGGGGTCGGCTGTCTTGCAGCCCGCCCCTTTTTCCGTTTATTATGGCACGCAACAATTAAAGCTCTCCTCAGCGATACGGATTCATTGATTTTATTGGGTCAATGATATTTTGAGAGTTCCCCCCCTGCCCAGGATGTCATGAAGGTGTATATAGCCCTTGAGATGGTTTTTCCCGTTTACAACAACGAGGGTGGTGATCTCTTCCAACTGCATGTATTCTATAGTTTGGGCAAGAGAAGCGTTTTCATCAATAGTCTTGGGTGACGGCGTTAGTAAGTCATCGATAGACTTGCCTTTGAAATCCTGACCCTTCCGAACAAGACGTCTCAAATCGCCGTCTGTCAGTATGCCGATTAAGCGATTCTTTCTGTCAGTGATAAGAACGAATCCCCTGTTTCCTCTGTCCAGTTCCTCTATTGCCTGCATAACGGGTACGCCGGAATAAACTTTAGGTATCTTCGCACCTGTTATCATGACATCTCTTACCATGGCTCTCAGGCGTTGCCCCAGATTCCCTGAGGGATGGAATTTGAAAAAATCTTTTTCGTTGAAGTTTTTTTTCTCAATAAGGACAGCCGCCAAGGCATCTCCCATGGCTAAACACGCTGTGGTACTGGAAGTTGGGGCCAGACCGAAAGGACATGCCTCTTTTTCCACACCAACATCGATCACTATGTCGCTTGATTTTGCAAGCGTTGATGAGAGGTTGCCGGTAAAGGCAATAAGATGTGCGCCAATTCTTCTGATGCTGCCTATGATCATGTTGAGCTCATCGGTTTCTCCACTGTTTGAAATAGCCAACATGACATCATCCTTTGTAACAATGCCTAAATCGCCGTGCATACCTTCCACGGGGTGGAGAAAAAGAGCAGGTGTGCCGGTGCTCGTGAGGGTGGCCACTATTTTTTTCCCGATCAATCCGGATTTGCCAATGCCTGTTACAATGACACGCCCTTTTGATTTATAAATAATTTCAACTGCTTTATCAAAGTTGGCGTCTATTTTATCGATAAGATGCAAAATGCTCTCTGCTTCAATTTTCAGAACCTCTTTTGCCCGCTTTAATGATTGACTTTCTTTCATTTGGTGATGCCTTTCTCCACCGTTGAAAATTTATCTTATCGAAAACTATCAGAAATTGAAATTTATGACAAGATCGATTTTCAATGAGATACTTATGTGCATTTATGTGTTTCATTGACACCTCAATCGCTTTTAATTATAGTCATTAAGGTGTAATATTTTTTATGCCCTTCCATAAATGGGCAGGGCTTTCAACTTTTAAAGGGTAACCTCAGGATTAACAATGGCCGGCTTCAGGATTAAACGAAACTGGATTGCAGGAGGCATTTTTGCGATACTGTTCTTCCTCTTGCTTGCGTTTCGGCTTGATATTTTTCATTGGGGGCAGTCCTCAGTCTCGCAGTCAAAAGATGCAATAGTTCCCGGTTTTTCCACTGTTCAGACGTTTCCGGATAAAGAAACATGGATGAACATTTCCCAAAATGGACGCAAAATAGGGTATGCCCACAGGCGCTTTTCCAGAACCGAGAAAGGAGGGTATCATTCTGTTGAGTCTGTTTTTATGCAGATTAATACCATGGGAGTTGTGCAGGGGCTGACATTCAAGACGGACGGGTATCTGAACCCCGATATGACCCTGTCTTCTTTTAATTTTGACCTCCGTTCGAGCCTCTTTCGTTTCAAGGCGCATGGGGATGTCAGTGGTAAGCAGATTACGCTTTATACAGAAATGCCCGGTTCCGAGAAAAAAACCGTCCTTACACTTAAGGAAGTGCCGCATCTTGCAAACGGTATGCTTGAGTCCGCCGGCATTGCAGGAATGCAAGCGGGAGAGAGCAGGAGTTTCCATGTTTTTGATCCGGCAGTTATGGGTCAGAGACCCGTAAAAGTGACCGTGCTGAATGATGATGTTGTTACGATTATGGGTCAACGTCGAAAAGCACGAAAGATGTCCGTTGACTTCATGGGAGCTAAACAGTACGCCTGGGTTGGAGAGGATGGCGATATTTTGAAAGAACAGGGTATTTTAGGAATCACTCTTGAACAGGTTCCAAAACATGAAGCGGTAGGAATGTTTACCCTCACGGGGAGTGCCGACCTGACGGAAATTGCCTCCGTACCGTCAAATGTGGTCATTGCTGATCCCAGCGCACTGGCATCGCTTAAGGTGAAGATAGCAAATGTGGAGAAGAATAACCTCAGATTAAACGGGGGCAGACAGACTTTTAAAAAAGATATACTGGTGGTTCAGAAGGAAACAATTCCAACCCGTCCCCTTCGGGAAATAAATATGACCGGTAAAGAGGCCTTTCTCAAACCGAGTCCATTTATTCAATCCGACCACCCGAAGATCGTAAGCAAGGTACAGGAAATTATTTCTCCTGATGATCCTCTCGATGTTAAGGCATCAAAGCTTGTAGCGTGGGTGTATAAAAACGTGGAGAAAAGGCCTGTGCTATCAGTTCCCAACGCCCTTGAAACCATGAATAACCTGATTGGCGATTGTAATGAACATGCGGTTTTGCTGGCGGCCCTCGCTCGTGCCGCGGGTATTCCGGCGCAGGTTGAAGCAGGCCTTGTCTACCAGAGGGGAAGATTTTACTATCATGCCTGGAATGTACTTTTTATCGGAACATGGGTTACGGCGGATGCGGTCATGGGTCAGATGCCGGCGGATGTTACCCATATTCGCTTTGTTCGGGGGGAGGCGGATCAGCAGATCGATTTGATTGGTGTTATTGGGAAGGTGCGGCTAAAGGTTCTCGAGAAGACACGATGATAACGTCCTCAAATATTTCATATCCTCCCCCTTTATCAAAGGGGGATTGAGGGGGATTTTTCAACATGAATTTCTTATGTCAATGACATTCACTAAATTGGTACAATGATAGAATTAAAAAACCTGACAAAACGCTATGGAAAAACTCTGGCTGTAAACTGCCTGAATCTCTCCGTATCCAAAGGTGAAATATTTGGATTCATCGGTCCTAACGGTGCGGGAAAAACAACCACAATCCGTATGATGGGCGGCGTCCTCGCACCCACAGGAGGTTCAGTTATTATCGATGGGATCAACATGGCCGATGATCCTGAAAGTGTTAAAAGAAGGATCGGTTTCATACCGGACAGGCCCTTTCTCTATGAAAAGCTGACGGGTATGGAATTCATGAGATTCTCGGCAGACCTTTACGGTGTTGATGAGCGGATATTTTTGGAAGAGACGCCAACGCTCTTGAAGAAGTTTGCCATTTATGATTGGGCCCATGAACTCATAGAATCATATTCCCACGGTATGAAACAGCGGCTCATTATTTCCGCGGCCCTCCTCCATGATCCAACCGTGATTATTGTGGATGAACCGATGGTAGGTCTCGATCCCGCGGCAATCAAAATGGTTAAGGATATGTTTCGGGAGCTGGCGAATAGGGGGAAAACACTTTTCATGTCAACCCATACCCTGGCGGTTGCGGAAGATATTTGTGACCGCATCGGCATCATTCACAGAGGATCACTCATTGCAACGGGCACCGTGGGTGATCTGCGGCGCGATGCCGGGGGGGAGGGGGCGGATCTGGAAGAAGTCTTTTTGATACTTACCGAGGAACAGACGGTCCCATAAAAAACAGAGAAGAATAAGAGCCATACCTGTTTTTCACATTTTTTGCTATCAAACCACTTATAAGCTGCCCTTTTTTTCTTCAATATAATTTACAATGTATTGAACGAATTCCTCAATATCGTGTAAGTTGGTCTGGATAATGTTGTAGAGTTCTTCCTTGTTGATCTCAAAGTATAGATGAACAAGTCTGTTTCTAAACTTGACCATAGGAATCAATTTCTCGGCAAAAACATACGGAAGGACGCCTTCTTTTCCAAGAATAATAAAAATATCCTTGTATTCTCTGGGCCGTTCCAGCCCGCATCGTGAAATAATGTGATTTCCTACATCAAGACACGCCTCGATGGATATTTGAAGAAGCCTCTCTGCGCTGCTGACCGCTTTAAAATCCGAAACAAATTCCTTCGGAGACAGTTTAACTAACTCCTTGAGGTGTTTTACATATTCACGTACTCTCGACAATCTATCAAGAACGAGTTCTCTGTTAACCAAATGCCGTTCCTTCTTTTATCTGTCTTACAAATTCCCTATCATATTCATCCAACACAGGTTTGAAATCCATATACCTGTCAATAACCGTCTCTTCGTAGGACAATCGTGCCTCTTCATCTTTCGCATAAAGAACCTTTGAGTCTGTAATGACCCCATACTGAATGGTTAAGGGGGCCTTGTTCAGCACAACAAAACTTACGTCATCCGTATGAAGGAGTTCATTCGCCTTGCCTAGATAAAAAAGCTCTTTTTTATTGTACACGTCCCTTCCCAATCCTTGCGGTAACAAGACGGCAATATCAATATCGCTCAAAGGTCCATGTGTCCCGGACGCCCTTGAACCAAAAATATACAGGCCAATAATATCATCCTGCCTCTTGCAAAATTCAATAAAAGCCGGAAGATATTTTTCCGGTTCTATCGGTTTTTGGCTGAATTTGAGCATCCTATTCTCCGATAAAATAAATTTTCTTTATATTATTAGCATCATATTCTACGGCTGTCCAGCGGGAACAATACGGAACATATCGTCTTGCCGGACGGGTTCTGATACTAAGTTGCATTCATGTCATTGCGAGTATGTAATATTAATAGGGTGCTAGATGATAACAACCGTTCAGTTAAGAAATGTAAAGATTTCCGACGGTGCTGCGGAAGGGGTTTCTTGCAAACCTTTGCACTTGATATTCATACGCGAAAAAGATAGAAAGTATTTTAAAGGATTTGTATAACTTTGGCGATTTTAAAATCCCTCCCAACCTCCCTTTACAAAAGGGAGGAGCATGATGGTTTCCCCCTTTGAAAAAGGGGGATTAAGGGGGATTTTACAGATCGGAACAAATTCCCCCGACCCCCTTTTTAAAGGGGGTGAGTAAGAGATAAATCTATTTTCAGTCTAAATTCCATGAAAGATATTCTCACCCTGTTAAAACCCCGCTTCTGGTCTTTTAAGAACGGAAATTCTTCAAAAGATGCGGAGAACCGCACGATAAAGGGATTACTTTTTGGTGCGGTCGGTCTGATATTCTGGGCGGGTATCTTTGTTATCTTTTATCGTGTTCTGGTCTACTTCCAGGGTGTTGAAGGTTTCGGCGATATTCTTGCACGTAAGCTCATGTCCATGGTAATTTTAACCCTGTTCTCGCTGCTCATCTTCAGCAGTATAATCACATCTCTCACAAAGCTGTATCTCAGCAAAGATCTGATTCTTGTTCACTCCATGCCGGTATCCACGGCAAAGATATTTCTTGCACGGTGGTTTGAGAGCACGATCGATAGTTCATGGATGGTAATAGTATACAGCCTGCCGGTGTTTTTATCCTACGGCATTGTATATAAAGCAGGATTGTTCTTTTATACTACAGTGGTCTTGGCAATTCTGCCGCTCTGTTTTATTGCGTCGGGCATAAGCGCACTTGCTGTAGTCCTCATTGCTTTTTTTCTGCCGGCGGGCCGTCTCAGGACAGTGTTTGTTTTCCTCGGTTTCGCCCTGTTTTTGATTCTGATTTTGGCATTTCGTTTGATGAGACCGGAGCGGCTGGTCAACCCCGATACATTTGCGTCTCTCATTCTCTATTTCAAATCGCTTGAGACACCAGGGTCGCCTCTTCTTCCCACGACGTGGATTTTCGATAGCATACACGCCGCCCTGACAGGGTTAACGAGCAGCACCGTCTTCGATTTGACTCTTACCTGGAGTTTTACCGCAACATTGATCTTTATAATAACCTGGGTTTCAGGGTCAGCCTATTTTACGGGCTTTTCAAAGGCACAGACCACGCCTGAGCGCCTGTTTCCGACACGCGGTAAGAGAAGCAGAGGATGGTCGTATTTCCTGAATTTCATGTCCGGTCCTGCGAGGGCCTATACTGTTAAGGAGATAAAGACATTTTTCAGGGATCAGACACAGTGGCCTCAAATATTCCTCATTGTTGCCCTGATTGTCGTATATCTTTATAACTTTTCTGTCTTACCCCTGGACAAGACTCCCATAAAGACCATATACCTTCAGAATATCTTCTCTTTTTTAAATATGGGCCTGGCCACGTTTGTCCTGACTGCCGTTGCGGCGCGCTTTGTCTATCCTGCCGTAAGTATCGAGGGGGAGGCCTTCTGGATCGTCAGATCATCGCCCATTCGGATCCGGACATTTCTCTGGATCAAATTCTTTGTGTACTATATACCGCTCCTTATCCTTGCGGAGATCCTTATCGTTGTCTCTAACATACTTCTCTATGTCACGCCATTTATGATGGTTCTCTCCGTCACGACGGTCTTTTTCATGGTCCCGGGGATTGTCTCCATGGGGGTCGGTTTTGGGGCGGCTTACCCCGATTTCCGATCTGAAAATCCGGCGCAGTCCGTGACAAGCTTCGGGGGTCTCCTCTTTATGATCCTGTGCGCCGGTTTCATAGCGACGGTTATTGTTCTTGAAGCAGGGCCCGTCTATTCGGTCTTTATGGCCGGCTTTCGCGGAGTAAGCCTTACCGCACTTCAGTGGATTTGGCTTGCCGGTTCATTTTCTCTGGTTCTTCTGCTTTGCATCCTTGCGGTCATCCTGCCCATGCGCTGGGGTGAACGGCGCCTGAGCATGACCTAAAATACCGCCCATAAAATAGCATAGAGGAGTGCGGGAAGAAAATTTCCAATCCTGATTTTTGTGAGTTCCAGCAGGTTGGTCCCGATGCCGATGATGAGTATGCCCCCAGAAGCAGTAACTGCATCAAGGAGGGCGGGATTTTGCATAAAGAGAAGTTTTGAAGCCAGGATGGTGATGGAGCCTTGGACAAGAAGCACGGATAATGCCGAAAATGCCACGCCGACACCGAGAGTGGAAGAAAGGGCGACAGAAGCTACCCCGTCAAGCAAGGATTTGATATAGAGGGTATTTGGATCTCCGACCGTACCATCCTGGATAGAGCCGACGATCATCATGGCGCCGGTGAGATAAAGAATTGAGGCCGATACAAAGCCCTTCACAAATGTTGATGAGTTGGATCGGGCATGCACCTTGAGCCATTCTCCTACGTATCCAATGCCCTGTTCGATTTTTATTAATTCCCCGGTAATCGCGCCAAGCAATACACATCCGATCGTGACGATTGGCTCATTACCGGAAAGTGCCATTTTGAGGCCTATGAGTAATACGGAAAGGCCCAGAGCCTGCATGACTATCGTCTTGAGCCTTTCGGGAAGGAATTTCCCGGCAGACATTCCAATGAGACTTCCTGCGAGAATGGCCCCTGTATTAGCAAGTGTTCCGGTCAATAATGAACTCCAAAAATTTGTCCCACTCGGGGATTGGGAGAAAAACCCTCACCTTGAAGCGAAGACTTCAGATCGATCTTTTGCGATGCAAGGATTCGAGGGGACGAGGATTCCAGGATTCGAGAGTAGTGAAGAAACGTCCTCCCTTGACCCTTGACCCTTGCCCCTTGAACCTTATCCCTTGAACCTTGTCCCTTGACCCTTGAACCTTGTCACTTTCCTACCTGCCCGTATATTTTGGTTGCCGCTTTTCAAACATCGCCGACAGCGCCTCCATATGATCCTCGGTGTAGTGGCATAGAGACTGAAACGCAGCCGCTTCCTCCATGATTTGAACAAGCGTTGAATGTTGACCTGTGCGTATGAGCCGTTTCGTCATTCGCAGGGCCTGGGGAGGTTTGGATGCGATGTTTGCGGCTATCTCGTTGGCTTTTGCCGATAGTTGTTCATGCTCAACAACGTAATTTATAAGCCCTACACTCAGGGCGGTATCCGCATCAATGGTAGCACCCGTGAAAATAAGTTCACACGCTTTAGCCATACCTACCGTCCGGGGCAGGGTAAAAGCGCTGCCGTCGCCGGTGACGAGTCCCACATTGAGAAAGGTTTCGCCAAACGTAGCCTTCCGGGAAGCGACCCTTATGTCACACATGAGGGCAAGACCGCATCCTGCGCCGACGGCGGAGCCATTGACGGCGGCAATGGTAGGGATCTCTACATTATAAACCGAAAGGAGAACGTCCTGAAGATTACTTCGGTATTTTTCCATAATCTGGGCGGGGGTTCCCTGGAACATTCCTTTTCTATCCTTCATGTCTTTTACGTTCCCGCCGGAAGAATAGGCAGGGTCGACAGCGGTGACAATGAGCGCCTTAACATCCAGGTCCTCATTGACCTGCGTGCATACAGATTTGATCTCTTCAATAATCTCTCGATGAGTAATGGCATTGCGAATATCCGGCCGGTTAAGGGTCATTGTGGCGATACCTTTATCAATCTGAAACAGGATTTCTTTAAACTCCATCGTACACCTCCATTATTTCTCGTAATGTTGAAAAGTTATTGCCTTTTTACACGTTTTTGAGATGACTCACAACCAAATATTTTATTCTATCGCGATATTAACAAAAGCCCCGGTAAAAATTTGGCTTTTGATACCTCGCCATTTATGCTAATGGAAATGCGGTTCAGAAATTATTTTCTTGGGAAAAAATGGTGACAAAGTAATGAAGGCGGTGTTCCTTTCCGATGCCCATTTGAAAAATGAGGATGATGATAGCTATCGTTATATGGTGCGATTTTTAGATTTTCCCAAGGATCATGTTGATGATTTATTCATCCTGGGGGATTTTTTTGATTTCTGGTTCTGCCGTGAAAGTCATATCTATCCGGAGTTTAAGGCTGTGATTGAAAAGCTTGCGGATCTTAAGCAGAGGGGAATTCGTATCCACATCTGTGAGGGGAACCATGATTTTTTTCTTGGAGATTATTTTACGAAAACTCACGGTATGTCGGTTATTACCGAATGGACTAATATCACTCTTGATGGTCAGAACATCCTCATCTCCCACGGGGATACTGTAGACAGGACAAACACGAGATACCTTTTTTTAAGAAAGCTCTTAAGGAGCAGACTATTTTACAAGCTCCAAGGGTGGATTCCCCCATTTATTCTCTGGGAAATTGCCCGGCTAAGTTCCACTGTGAGCAAGGAGCTATCGCCTGATTCCGGAGATTATTTAGCGAAAATAATGGAGTCGTTTTCCATGGAAAAGTTCCAGGACGGTTACGATGCCGTCATTCTCGGGCACTGCCATAAACCATTGTTGAAGGAATATGTAATTGACGGGCGGAGAAAAACTTTTGCGACGCTTGGCGACTGGAGAAAGCACCATTCTTATATTTATTATGAAGACGGCCGCTTTACATTATCCTATTACGACCATTGAGCGCTGCTGTTCCTTGCCCCTTGAACCTTTAATTGAAGTATTTCAGAATACGGGTGACGAAATAAAGCATATATGATAACAAGATATAAAGGTTCAAGGAACAAGGTTCAAGGTTGAAAAGGCAAAAATGAACAAATTTTCAGAGGAGTCTTCATGAATTTCGGGGGAGTTGATCCTGCATTTCCAACGTATGAAGAGGCGACATTCGTCGTTGTGCCCATTCCTTATGACCTGACGTCAACGTATCAGTCCGGGTCAAGGAGGGGGCCGCACGCCATACTTGATGCCTCCAGTCATATGGAGCTTTACGATGAAGAGCTCTGCAAAGAGACGTATCTTGCCGGCATCTATACGCTGCCTTTCCTCGATTCTGATGCGCGGGGGCCGGGTGAGATGGCGAATGTTATACATAATGCAATCGCTGAAGTCCTTTCGTTCGATAAAATTCCGGTTATTCTCGGCGGGGAGCATAGTGTATCATTTGGTGTCGTTCAGGCGATGAAAGAGAAATATCCTGATATATCGGTGCTTCAACTTGATGCCCATGCAGATCTGAGGGATTATTATCAATGCAGTCCTTATAGCCATGCATCAGTCGGCCGTCGCATATCTGAGTTATGTCCTCTCGTTCAGGCGGGTATCAGGAGCATGAGTGCGGAAGAAGCCGTTTTTATGAATGAAGGCAAGGTAAAGACATTTTCAGCGGATTATATCCTTGAAGAACATAATTGGTGGCAAACAATTTGCGAAAAACTAAGCGGTGATGTCTATATCACGATTGACCTTGATGTTCTTGATCCTTCTATTATGCCTGCAACCGGTACCCCTGAGCCGGGCGGCATTTACTGGAAGGATCTTCTCCGTCTTGTAAGGCAGGTGTCAAAGCGATGCAGGGTACGGGGCTTTGATGTTGTTGAGCTTTCACCCATTCCTGGAATGGTTGCCCCTGACTTCCTTTCTGCGAAGTTAGTTTATCGAATAATGGGTTATTTAACCGAAGCAAAGTCGGCGGGGAAAGTGTAGCGCCAATTTCATTTCATTTCGGTGCCTTTGCGGGTACAGGCGCACAGTATTAGGACAGGCGGGACGTCTGTCCCACCTGTTAGTAGGTTGGGCGTCTCGCCCGACTTATTTCGAGGTGAATAAAAAAACACAGGAAGTGAGGATATGTTGCTTGACTACCTGCATAATTCATATGGCTATGTAATTCCGCCCATTCTCGGTTTTTTTATCCTCATCTTTCTCGCCTTGATTTCTCTTCTCAGAGGCAGGAAAAACCCCACAAACATTTTATTTGCGATAATCTGTCTTATCGGTGCATTAATTAACGCCGATGTTGTCCTGGTAGCTGCAATTCCGGATAAAACCCTGGCTCTTACCGTTGACAGGGTACTCCATTTTTTCTTTGTCTTCACGTTGCCTGTTTATATCCAGTTTATTCATTCATTCCTCGGAATTTTGGGTCGAAAATGGCTTGTGTTTGCAGCCCTTCTGATTAGCCTAATTTTTGCCTGCTTTGTCCCTTCAGATCTTTTTATCAGTGGTGTTCAATACCATGATTTTGGGGCCATCGCCAAAGCAGGCCCGGCCTACTATGCCTTTTCATTGGTTGCCGGTTTAATGGTATTTTATAGTCTCTTTTCGTTGTTTGCGGGTATGAAGAAGGCTCACGATAATCAGCAGAAAAACAGGATAAAGTATATCTTCGGCGGCGTAGGTCTTGCCGCATTGCTCATTGCATCGAATATACTCACAATATGCGGTCTTAACCTATATCCCATGGGAAATCTCAGCTTTGCTCCGGCAATCTTTCTGGCTTATGGAGTCCTGAAATATGATCTCCTCGATATGGGCGCCCTGATCAGAAAGGGGACAATATACTTTATTCTGACAGGTATTCTTACCGCTTTCTACATATCGATCATTTACCTCTTTAATACCCTTTTTATAACGTCCGGCTTTGACGAATACCTGCTCTTGCCGCTGGTTTTGGCAGTGCTGATAGTCCTTTTGTTCAATCCGCTCCGGGCGAAGGTACAGACTTTGATTGATACTCTTTTTTTCAGGGGCAAGTATAATTATCAAAAGCTTCTGAGAGAGATAAGCGGAGCGATGGCCTCTCTTTTAAAGTTTAATCAGATAAAGGATCTTCTGCTTAAGTCGATTTCAAATGCCTTGCAGGTTACTCATGTTGATCTGATCGTTTATGATGATAATACGGGATATTTTCGGCTTAGCGCAAACGACAGGGATTGTTTAACTGGGGCAGATAAAAATGTATTTAACCAGAGACATCCTATCGTTGCGTTTCTTGAAAAAACAGGAAGACCATTGAACAAATACATTGTTGAAATAAAGACTACTTACCCGGATGAAAAAGATCAGATATTTTCCATATTCGATGGAGTACGTGCATCGCTGATAATACCTATGATTTCTAAAACTAAGTTAATTGGCATGATCGCGCTCGGGCAGAAGAAATCAGGGGAATTGTTCGTTCATGAGGATCTGGAACTATTAACAACCGTTGCAAATCAGAGTGTTACCGCTCTGGAAAATGCTAAATCCTACGAGGAGATCGAAAAGCTGAACCGCGATCTGGAGAAGAAGGTGGAAGAGAGGACGGCAGATCTGCGTCAGGCTCTGGAAGAGAAGGAGAGGACACAGCAGCAGCTTATTCAATCGGAAAGCCTTGCCGCGATCGGTCAGCTGGTTGCCGGTACGGCACATGAGCTGAATAATCCCCTGGCAAGTGCATCAAGTCTCATTCAGACAAGTATGGAATCTGTCGGTGAATGGCAGGTTGGAGATGGGAACAGGGATGAGGTTCTTGACGATTTGATATTTTCATTAAAAGAATTGAAGAGGGCGGGCGATATAGTGAAAAGCTTGCTTGATCTTTCCCGTCAGACCCAGGTGTATGTTGAGCCCGTTGATATTAACGTCGCCATTGATGATGCTTTGAGGGTTTTGCACAACCAGTATAAACATCTTCAGATTGAGGTTGAGAAAAGGTACGATGACGATTTGCCGCTCATGGAGGGCAATTTTGCCAATCTGGGTCAGGTGTTTATCAATGTGATTAAAAATGCCGTTGAGTCACTCCATGAAGGGCAGGGAAAGATTACCCTGGTAACGAGGCATAGGGAAGACACGGGCAGTATTTTCATAGAATGCAGGGACACAGGGAAGGGGATTCCCGATAACCAGATGCAAAACATATTCAAGCCCTTTTTTACAACCAAGCCGGTTGGTAAAGGAACGGGATTGGGTCTTTATATATCCCACGAGATTGTCAAAAGACACGGCGGAAGTATTCATGTGGAAAGCGAAGAGGGTAAAGGTTCTGTCTTTTCGATAGAGCTTCCGTGTAAACAGGGAAAGAAGTGAAAAATACCTTGACAAAGGAGGGGTGTTGGTTTACAAAGCTACCCTCTTTGAGAATCAATATGACGCGGGGTGGAGCAGCCTGGTAGCTCGTTGGGCTCATAACCCAAAGGTCGGTGGTTCAAATCCACCCCCCGCTACCAAAAAATGAGAGGTTAGCCCCATTGGTGCTAACCTTTTTATTTTTACGGTGCATATCCAGTTTTTTACTTCGACTCCAATAAATATGGATGGTCATTGCGAGTGAAACGAAACAATCTTATGAGGGTAAAAATCGCCACAGTCTATTGGGCATTGCTATGACAATACATAAGTATTTTCGATAAATTACCTCGATATGGAGCATGTGATTTTATTGCTTTCAATTCTGATAAAAGTCACTATTATTTTATATGTCGGATTCTCTAACTGAGTGTCGGAATTATTTACAGTTTAATAAAATATTTATTATCAAGTATTTCAAATAGATAGCTAAGATATCAGATTATTTTACTTTTAACTGTCGGACTTCTTTACAATTTTGAATTATATTTAAACATCCGTGTAAGTAAAAGTACTATATAATCATATACTTATCATTATGGTATATAATTTGCTTATATAATGAAGTGAGTATGAGTATCTTTAGCTGAAACAACATTGATAATCTGGTTAAGGGAGATAACCTATGATAACAAAGAAATGGGCACTTTTAGTAGGGTTAGCATTTTTGCTCTATTCAGGAGTCAGTTATGCAGATCCTATAGGGGGATCTTATCCTTGTACAGGTAATAGTTGCGAAGGTGCAATGTATACGCTAAGTTATAGTGGTAGCGCGCTTTCAGATTCGGACCTCTTGCACGAAACTTATCGTATCACGCTCGACATTGATACAAGCACCTACACTGGTGGCGGCACATACCTTGCTGATGTAGCGATTAAGGTCAGTGACTCGATTGATAATGTCTTTCTGTATGCAGCTCCAGGTGGGAAATCAAATTGGAATTTGGAGTTAGTCGGACTTAACAACAGCGGATGTTCTAATGGTGGAAGTGGCTTTGTTTGCACTTACGCTGAGTCCACTTACAATGGTGGAAAAGGTGTCGCTATCACAACCGGTAATGGAGGAGGGACCGTTTATTCGTTTGTTTTTGATATAACAGTGGACAACGGTACGCTGTTCACTGGCGAGGGGGATTCCAGCATCAAAGCCCGTTATGTTGATAACGATGGCAGGAAAAAGGGTGCACTTTTGTCGGAAGACATTACCTTGCAGACTCCGCAAGTGCCCGAACCCACCACCTTGCTGCTCCTTGGCCTCGGGATGATTGGGGTTGCAGGGATTAGCAGAAAATTAAAAAAGTAAATTTGCATCATAGTGTTAAGAGAGGAAGGCAGGGTCGAAAATGGTCCTGCCTTTTTAATGCCTGACTGGCTAAAACTCAACAGGAAAGCATAAAAATTGAGAAGGGTAAGAAGAGATTACCTGAGCACAAAAAAAGTTGTAAAGTATTCCGACAGGTTCGTTCTAAATTCATTTTTATCAGTCAAAACAACTTGAAATATAATCAAATCATCAAATGTAGTAAACCTTAATCCCTGATGCTGTTGGAAACTGAGGTTTGATGAATTCGTAAAAAGTCAAAAACATGTCACTCAGGTCCCCCTTTGCAAAAGGGGGATACAGGGGGATTTTCCACGTGATTATCTAATCCCCCCTACCCCCCTTTAGAAAAGGGGGGACTGGAGTTTGGACATTTGGTTGTCCCCCTCTGGAGGGGGTGCAGGGGGAGGTATGGAAGCTGATAAAAATAATTTATGCAGCTACAACAAACGCTTACAACCTTTTGCCAATAAGCTTCGCAAAGAGATGACCAAGGGAGAGGCATGTTTATGGA